>JAQGPA010000198.1 GCA_028293325.1 Pedosphaera sp.
GGGAACATGGTTGACGCCAAAGTTATCAATAATAATTCCATCGGTTCTTATTGGGCCAACGGCATACGGGTGGCCGGTGGCAGAAATTCGCTGGTTCAGGGTAATTGTGTCACCGATACGGGTGACAACAACGGCATCCGGGTTGGCCAATTTGGGGGCGCGGGAAATCCGTGCGAATCGGTGCTGGTCACTCAAAACCTGATTAATCGAGGAGCTGGAATTCGCGGGGCTGTCGCTGGAATGATGGTCACCGACGGTGCGGTGGCTACGATCACTACAAATACAATTGCTGATGCTCGTCAAGCCGGCGTCCTGGTGATAAATTGCACCGCCAGTTTCACCAATAACACGGTTACTCGTCCAACCTTGCAAGGTTTCGAAATTCCATCGGGTTCGGCTGGGAGCGGAAAATTCATCAACAATATTGTTTCCAGCTTAAATAGTGGCCAGGCTGCGTTTCAAAATGACGCGTCTGGAACGTTCTCAACCACCCTGAGTGGCAACAGTTGGCAGGGAGCTATCTTCTACCAAAACACCCAATACGGCGGGACAGCCAGTCAGGCGTTGCCGGTTGGCACCTACACCCTGTCGCAGCTTGCGGCCCAAGGCATGCCCAATGACTGGGCATCATCGGTGAGAGTTCCCAGTGGACGGACAGTGATCATGTATGCGAGTGATAACTTTGCCGGGACTTCATGGACATTAACATCCGACACTCCGGATTTCACCGCCTTGAGCCCGAGCGCAAACGACGCGGTGTCATCGGTCAAGGTTCAATAGCTAAAATACCTGTTTCTTGGTGATAAAAATAATATTGAAAATCCAATAGGTTGTCCGTTCGTGTTGCCAACCCCTGGAATAAGGAATATGTTAAAAAAACTCTCCGGTCTGATTGCTGTAGCATGCTCGATGCTTCCCGTTGGGTGTTTTGCTGCGAATCCATTCATAACCAGCATTTACACGGCAGATCCCTCTGCTCACGTTTGGTCAGATGGCCGGCTTTATGTATATCCGTCGCATGATATTGATCCGCCAGTGGGATCAAACTTGATGGACCGGTATCACGTGTATTCAACCGAAGATATGGTGAACTGGCAGGACGAAGGCGAAATTCTTAATTCAAGCCAGGTATCGTGGAGCACGCAACCCGGTTTCATGTGGGCACCGGATTGCGCTTTCAAAAACGGCACCTACTATTTTTATTTTCCGCATCCCAGCACCACTAACTGGAACAATACTTGGAAAGTCGGAGTCGCCACCAGCACGCAACCTGCCAGCGGGTTCACCTCGGTTGGATATATCACCGGACTTGGCGGTCACGCCATGATTGATCCTTCCGTGTTTGTTGATACGGATGGCCAGGCATATATTTATTATGGCGGCGGCGGGGTTTGCCAGGGTGGAAAGCTCCAGTCGAATATGACTGCGCTCAATGGAGCAATGCAGAGCATGACCGGCCTGGTGGATTTCCATGAAGCAACCTGGGTGTTCAAAAGGAACAAAATATATTACCTGACCTACGCTGATAACAAGGCCAGTGGGAATCGTTTGAACTATGCTACAAGTTCTAATCCATTGGGACCGTGGACGTATAAAGGTGTGTATCTAAATCCCACTGGTAGCAGCACAAGCCACGGCTCGGCGGTGGAATACAAAGGCCAGTGGTATCAATTTTACCATAACAAATCCCTTTCGGGCAATGACAGCATCAGGTCGATATGCGTGGATAAATTAAACTTTAATGCTGACGGGACGATCCAAATGATCACCCAAACGACTGCGGGTGTGCCGTCAGTTGGTCCAGCACCCGTGCCGAATCCAAATACAGTTAAATATGAGGCGGAAATTGGCACTGTGGCAAATGGTGCGACTGTGGCGAACGATGCCGCTGCTTCAGGAGGAAAATCTGTGCAGAACTTTCATCTGGCTAATTCGTCCTTACAACTTGACACCGTAAGTGGCGGCAGCGGTGGCAGGGCAACGATAGACATTCGCTATGCCGCCGCCAGCAACGCCAAAATAAGATTAACCGTGAATGGCGCTGATTATTCATTCCTGAATACACCAGCTAGCGGTGGCTGGAATAATTACAGTGGTCGCACGTATTTAACTGTTCCTTTGGGAATCGGCACAGCCAATACCATCAAGCTCACTGGGGGCAACGGCGGGGTTAATATAGATTATCTTACCGTTAGTCCATTTTCCCCTTCGAGCACTGGCGTCACCTTCTACCAAAACACCCAATACGGAGGAACAGCCAGCCAAACTCTGGCCAAAGAGACTTACACGCTGTCACAACTCGCGGCCCAAGGGGTTCCCAATGACTGGGCATCATCCACGAGAATTCCCAGCGGTTGGACGGTGATTATGTATCACGATGACAATTTTGCCGGAACATCGTGGACATTGACGGCGGATACGCCCGATTTCAGCACCTTGAGTCCCAGCGCGACCGATCAGATGTCGTCCTGCAAGATACAGTAATACAAGTCGGGCAGCCGCCGATGCTGAAAAAGCATCGGCGGCTGCGGGCCGAAAACCAATTACCAACCCACTTAATAGAAAGAAGTCTGGATGTTATGTCGAAACACATTCCTTTTTTACCGCTAGCATTAGGCGCAGCCATTGGGTTTTGTGCTCATGCCTTTTTCTTTTCAAAGGAGCCGGCTGCCGCGCAAATCAATTTGGGCAACAATGCCACCGTGGTCCAAGGCAATTTCAAAACTCGATCCAGCGGAGTTCAGACCCAAGCTGCCGGAAATCAGATGCAAGCCGCCGCGGAAGACCTTGCTAAAATTAAAATGGCATTGAAACACTTGAATGACATTGCCGATCTTAACGAAAGGACAGCTGCCCGCAATACCCTGTTGCGGCGCTGGGCAAATTTAGATGGGCAAGGAGCATTGCAATCTGTAAGCGAAATGGATGAGGGAGAAGCGAAAGTGCAGGCCATGTCAGCGGTGGCCGGTGTGTTGGTCAATTCGGAGCCACACTTGTTGGCGCAACAAGCGTCGGCCTTATCCGGCAGCCGTTCAAGCAGGGAACTTATTCAAAATTTGGCAAATAGCTGGGCTCAAAGCGATATTCAAAGCGCGCTGACGTGGGCGAATCAATTACCCGATGGCATAGGAAAAAAAGACGCCCTTGCCATCATTCGTTTTCAACTCGCCAAACAGAATCCTGAACAAACTTCTGCAGAAATCAGCCAGCTTCCAGCAGGTGACGCAAGGAACAGCTTAATCAGCAATTTGGCCGCGCAATGGGGATTGAGCAACCCGCAAAGCGCCATCGACTGGGCAAATACATTGCCAGAGAATGAAAAAAAGTTGGCCATGTCAAATTTGGTTGGTGCGTGGGCGCAAAACGATCCCTCGGCGGCGGGGACTTATGCGGCACAAATGCCATCAGGTGAAGCGCAAAGCCAAGCAACCATGTCAGTCGTCTCCAGTTGGGCCAACAAAAATCCTGATCAAACCGCCGCCTGGGTGCTGCAATTCCCCGAAGGCGACTTGCGAGAGCAAGGGATTCGCGAGGTCGTAGGCATCTGGACTTTGAGCGATTCTAAAAGCGTCCAAAACTGGGCCGAGGGATTACCCGAAAGTTCAACGCGCGATATCGCTTTAAAAAGTTATGTGGACAGCATTGGTTATTGGTCGCCGGACAAGGCTGCGGCAGTAACTGGATTGAT
The DNA here is from genome assembly GCA_028293325.1 of Pedosphaera sp. Classification (GTDB taxonomy): domain Bacteria; phylum Verrucomicrobiota; class Verrucomicrobiia; order Limisphaerales; family Pedosphaeraceae; genus JAQGOT01. The sequence goes on from JAQGPA010000198.1 coordinate 3,689, forward strand.
TGACGACTCACAGAAACGCGAGCAATCCATGGAGGCCACCACACGTTTTTGGGCGGAAATTGATCCCAAGTCAGCACAAAATTGGGTGGCGCGCTTGAATGTGAGCGAAGAATTTAGAACCAGGTTGCAATCGCTCTTATCAACCGATTAATCTTTGCCCTTGCAGCCTGACGCGTTGTGGGTGGCGGGTGTGGTGCCGAACCATGAGGTGAGGCCGCCCGGTCGAACACCATTGTCTTGAAGTATGTTCCGTTACATAACATCTTATAGGTTCTATACATTGGCCAAGATGGGATTTGGGATGGCTTACCTGTGGTATGTTTGGGACTTTTTTCGGATTCACGCTGCCATCTGGCATCAATTATCCCCATTGTTATCCAACCCTTCAGATATAGCATTTTCCGGCAATCTGTACTTGGATGTTTTTTTGCGCCGGATGGCCATCTTCCTTAGTGGGAAGGCCATGGTATGGGTGTTCTTTTTAGTTTCACCTTTGGTGGCGGGTCTATATCTATGGGGACGCCATAAATGGCTCCAGTTCGCGGTGGGATGTTGGATGAGCTTCAGCATGATCTCCTTGACATCACTCGTTGGATTTTTTGCTTCCACCGCAGATATATGGGTGAATTACACCTTTGTTTTTTACAGTTTAACCGCCCTGATCTGCCCTGCTGATGAGTGGGAAAAAAACGAACCTGGGTTAAACCCGGCCCAATGGCGGGATAATCCAGTGTTGGCCAGCACATTTGCGTGGTTCGTGATTCTCCTGCAGTTCAGCGTCTATTTCTTTGCCGGGATCAATAAGCTCATTGATGGATGGGCGCCTTGGACAACGGGTGTTGCCCTGCAAAATCTGGCTTTCGACAGCTCCGTGCACGAATTTGCCCGGGGAACCCAAGTTCCCTACTGGCTTTCCTTGATGCTTTGTTATGTCACCCTGCTGCAAAGGCTGGTTGTGCCGTTCGGATGTTTTTTCATGCGTTATCGGATTTGGTCGGTGCTTATTCTCGGTTTGATGCACATTGGATATGCCATTTTAATGTATGTAAATTTATTTCCACTGGTCGGAATTGCATCTCTGCTAATGATCTTGCCGCCCCGGAAATTGCCATTGCCTCGTCCTGCCTCACGACGTCCGCAGCGAGAGAAAAAAACGTATACACAGGCTAAGCAAGGCACCTTGATGCAAAGCAGCATAACTTGCTTTTTCTCTGTATGGCTGCTCTTGGAATCCACACGACTCACCATTTCCAGCCCCATGCCATGGGAAAACAAACTCATGGTTGTGCCTGCCTGGAGGATGTTTGCCGATGGAGGAACGTCGGCGGGCGGGAAATGGCGGCTTATCTTGCTGACTCCCCAAGGAGAAGTTGATGCAACCGATATCGCATGCCAACCACTGCCACATTTATGGCGTGCTCGTTTTTACATTGATACGATCTTCCATGATCTGTTGAACAAAAATACCGGGCCGGGCTCTCTTGCGGACAGGTTGGTTCAAGCCACCGAAAAAATGTATCATGACCGCCAGCTCCAGTTGAATGGCAACCCGGCAATTTTGAACGCTGGCTTTGATATCTACTACCCGAATCCGGCTCTCCGATCTCATTGATATTGAAAGATGATCTGCTGATCAACCGGCGTAACAAATCAGCAAGAAAATCGTGGTTCCAGAAGGAGGATGTGCGGGGCCTTCCGGACCGGCCAACGCGGAGAAGGATTTTTGATTCGCGATTTTTCATCAGGGGGAAGAATGACGTTTTCACAAATTGGGAGGCTGAAACGCACCAAGGGTCTGTAAACAAAGGAGAGTGTTGGGGTTTTCTGCGAAAAAAGCTGAGCGACACGAGCGACACGAGCGACATCCGTGGGTTTGGGGTTGTGGTTGAATCGCTCAGATGAACGTGAAAAAAGTTCGGAGTGCGGGTCCTTCCACCTTCGCCAAGGCTACGGCGGACAGGTCCGCACGGGTCACCGCGGAATGCGGAATTATCCGAATTCACCGCGGAGTCGCGGAGGTGCTTGCGCACGGCCCATGGGGGATCGACGACGAGGACGAGGACGACGACGAACGGGGACCGGAGGGGTGCTTCCGGACGGGCATTATGAACAACAAGGTCAAACGAGGTATCTTAAGGATCCGTCCGGGTGGCGGCCGGGCTTTAAGGTTGGACAAGGTTAGTCAAGGTGGTTTTAAGGATGGACAAGGTAAATTAAGGCAATTTAAGAATCAATTTTTTGTCCTTCCGGACGGGTCACTGCGGAATGCGGAACTTACCAAATTCGGAGTGTGGAGTGCGCCGCCGTCGCCAAGGCTATGGCGCCCAGGGGAGTGCGGAATTCGGAGTCCGACGGGCGAGGGCGCGGATTGCGTTGGGCTGACTTGGCGTGCGGTGCGCGTAAGTGGGGAGGGGGCGAGGACGAACACGGACGGCCACGGACGGCATGGACGCACAGGGACCAAAGGGACCGGCAGGGTCGTGGCGGACGCCGGAAGGTATCGGAAGGTATCGGAAGGTAACTAAAGGTAGTTTTTTTATGAAACTTGGTAAATCAAGGTAGCGGCTCGGTAAAACTAGGTAACTAAAGGTAGTTTTTTATGGTCCTAGCGGACAGCCAGTATGGGGATCGAGGATCCGCCTTCGCCAAGGCTATGGAGGGACAGGCGAGGACGAGGGGGAGTTGGCGGGGTTATTTTGTCAGACGCCGGCGGGGCGGAGATAGGGGGTCAGGGATGTGAGTAAAGGTTCGGGGAGGCGTTTGGGTTTTTCGTTGAGGGTGGTGCAGACGTGGTGGGTTTCGGCTTGGAGGATGAGGTCGCCGGTTTGGTTGGTGACGCGGTAGGCGAAGTTGAGGCGGATGCGTTCGGCGTCGGTGGGCCAGAGTTGGATGGTCAACAGGTCGTCATAGCGGGCGGGGGATTTGTAGCGGAGGCGACATTCGATGACGGGGAAAATGGTGTCCTGGTTTTGCCAGTGGAGAAAGGTGGCGCCGAGGTGGCGGAAGAATTCGCCGCGGGCGGTTTCGAGGAGGTCGAGGTAGCGGGAGTAGTATATATGGTTGCCAACGGTGCAGTCGGCGTAACTGACGCGGTGTTGGTGGTGAAACTTGTGGGCGTCCATGGGGGAATTTTATGGGGTGAGGCGAGGCGTGGCAAGGTGCTTGTGCTTCCGCACGGGTCGTCAAGGGCGAGGGGAGACGAATGGTTGGCAAATCGGCCGGTCAGGATGCAATTGTGATTTGTTAGGTGCTTTAATAAGGAGATTAAGGGAGACGGGGGTTATGATTTTATGGGATGGTTGCGGCAAGAAGCGGCTGGGGTGGGAATAGAGGGATAAATGGGGCAACTAAACAAAAAGTTGCGTGGAGGGGGAATCAGGCTATGTTGGAGTCATGGACTGGCAGCAGATGGTTTCCCTGGGTATAGTCGGGGCGACGGCGGCGATTTTGCTATGGAGCAGAATTCGGCCGCGCAAATTCAGCCTGCAACGAGACACGCATTGCGGGTGTGCTTCTGTCAGTCAATCCGCGCCCAAGAGTTCGATGGTCTTCCGGGCGCGCCGGGGGGAACGCCCCCAAATCGTGGTCAAAATGAAATGACGCCGGACTTGCAATAGTCCGGTAGCTGGGTTAGCTTTCGACTCAATCATGGCCATGTGCAAAGTAAGTACGTCCGTGCATTTTGTGCAAAGAAGCTCCGTCGTAGGTGACCGAGAGTCCACTGGGCGGGCGCATTGGGTGCCGAACACCGATGTTTACGCGACCGACGAAGGGTTGGTAATCAAGGTTGAGCTTGCGGGGATGCGGAGCGAGAACCTGCAAATTACGGTGGAGGGGAACAAGCTGCGAATCAGCGGCCAGCGTCCGGATGGTTGCCGGGCGGCAAAATTCAATTTTCTGGCGATGGAGATCAACTATGGATCGTTTGAAAACGTGCTGGAACTGCCGGCAGGTTATGATCTCAGCCAGGCCAAGGCTTCATATCTCAACGGGTTCTTAAGGATCGATGTGCCAGTAGCGGTGCAGCAGCCGTTAAAGCGCACGAAGGTATCGGTCACGGGTAAGTAATTATTTCTGAATCTTTTTAGCAGGGGCGGCATCTAATAGAGTAATGATGCGACCATGACTTCTCCCGACACTGAGTTTATCAGCATTTTAGGGGCGACGTCCGGCGGCGGGGAAACACCCGCGGCAAGGGTATCGTCGCGTACCATGCCGGAGGTGCTGCCGATTCTCGGATTGTCGGACATTGTGATTTTCCCGGGGATGGTGGCGCCGTTGCTGGTGGAGAACGCGCAGAGTATTCACCTGATTGATGACGTAGTCGGGGGCGACCGCATGCTGGGGGTGGCGTTGCAACGGAAACCGGAGGCGGAGAATCCGCTGCCGGAGGACATGTATGAAGTGGGTTGCGCGGCGCGGGTGTTGAAGATGCTGAAGTTTCCGGACAACACGGTGCGGGTGTTGGTGGAAGGGCTGTGGCGGATTCGCATCAAGGAGTATGAAACCCAGACGCCTTACCTGAAAGCGAAGGTGGAGGTGTGGAAGGATGTGAAGGAAGACTCCATTGAAATTGCGGCATTAACGCGCAATGCGCAGAGCCAATTTCAGGAGATCATCAAGCTTTCCCCGGCGATGGCCGACCAGGTGAAGATTGCGGCGTTGAACACGGAGGATCCGGGACATTTGACGGACTTGATCGTGGTGAACCTGAATTTGAGTTTGGATGAGCGTCAAAAGATGCTGGAAACCAACTCAGTGAAGGAGCGACTGACGCGGTTGTTGCCGATGCTCAGTCGGGAGCAGGAGGTGTTGACGCTCAGTTCGAAGATTCAGACCGACGTGGCGAGTTCGATGTCGAAGACGCAACGGGATTTCTTTTTACGGGAGCAATTGCGGGCGATTCAGCGGGAATTGGGCGAGGGAGACATTAATGCGGGCGAAATAAAGAGCCTGCGAGAGCAGGTCGAAAAAGCGGAGTTGCCGGAGGAGGCCAAAAAAGTCGCGTTGCAGGAACTGGAGCGGTTGCAACAGATGTCGCCGGCCATGGCGGAGTACGGCGTGACGCGTCATTATCTGGATTGGATCATCAATCTGCCCTGGACGCAGATGACGGATGACAAGATTGATTTAAAGGTGGCCAAAAAAATCCTGGACGATCAACACTTCGGGCTGGCCAAAGTGAAGGACCGGTTGCTGGAATTTCTTGCGGTCATCAAACTGAAGAAGCAAATCAAAGGGCCGATACTTTGCCTGGTAGGACCGCCGGGGGTGGGCAAGACCTCGCTCGGCAAAAGTGTGGCGGACGCGTTGGGGCGGAAGTTTGCTCGGATTGCACTGGGCGGGATGCGGGACGAGGCGGAGATCCGGGGACATCGGCGCACGTATGTGGGGGCATTGCCGGGACGCATCCTGTATGCGTTGCGGCGGACGGAAAGCAAGAACCCGGTGATTTTGCTGGATGAGATTGATAAGGTGGGAGCGGATTTTCGCGGCGACCCGGCGTCGGCGTTGCTGGAAGTGCTGGACCCGGCGCAGAACAGCACGTTCACGGATAATTATTTAGACATACCGTTTGATTTGTCGCGGGTGTTGTTCATCACGACGGCGAACTGGCTGGATCCAATACATCCGGCATTGCGGGACCGGTTGGAAGTGATCGAACTGCCCGGTTACACGGCGTCCGAGAAGCTGGAAATTGCCAAACGTTACCTGGTGCCGCGGCAGTTGGATGAGAATGGTTTGACGCGGCAGCTTTTCAAAATTCCCGACCCGGCGTTGCGGAAGGTGATCCAGGATTATACGCGCGAGGCGGGTGTGCGGCAGCTGGAGCGGGAGATTGCGGCACTGATGCGCAAGGCGGCGTTGAAGATCGTGCGGCAGAACGGGGAGGCGAAGCCGCTGGTGCTGACGCCGGAATGTTTGCCGGAGTATCTGGGACCGATCCGGAATTTTTCCGAGACGGCGGAGAACATCACGGAAAATGGAATTGCCACCGGGTTGGCATGGACGCCGGTGGGGGGAGAAATATTATTTATTGAAGCGACGCGCATGCCGGGCAAAGGCGGGTTGATTTTGACCGGGTCATTGGGTGAAGTGATGAAGGAGAGCGCACAGACGGCCCTGAGTTATTTGCGGAGCCAGGCCAAGAAGATGGGAGTGGACCTGACGGACTATGGTCAATATGACATCCATATTCACGTGCCGGCGGGTGCGACGCCGAAGGATGGGCCGAGCGCGGGTGTGACCATCGTGGTGGCATTGGCTTCGTTGTTGTTGCATCGCCGGGTGCGGTCGGACGTGGCGATGACCGGCGAGATCAGCCTGCGCGGACGGGTGATGCGCGTGGGAGGCATCAAGGAAAAGGTGCTGGCGGCATCGCGATTTGGGCTGAAGCAAGTGATTTTGCCGGAACAAAACCGGGCGGATTGGGACGAGGTGCCGGCGGAAGTCCGGCATAAATTGAAGGCGCATTTCGTCAAACATATTTCCGATCTCATCCCGCTGGCATTGCGATCCAAATGAACCGGCGAAATTTCCTGTTGCGCGTCCAACTCGTTTGCCTGCTGGCAATCATCACGCAGGGACTGTCACTCTTCGCACAGGACCCTGCCACCCAAGGGCCGGAAGCGGGGCGCGCACTAGCGGCCGAATTGAGGAATTTGCGACCGGCAGAAAATGCGGAATGGAAGGGGAGTCTGAATATTCGCGGTCGCGATCGCAAGACCACAGGCATACCGATCATTGGACAATCGGTAACCGGCGAGGACCAATGGAAGACGATATATCTAACCAGCGCCACCGGAAACCTTGGCGCGCAGCAGTTGACGGTGATTCATACGGCGGACGGGTCGAATCAATATTTGTTTGCGCAAGCGCCAGCGCCGGGCGCGCCGCTGGGAGAGTCGAAGGCATTGTCGGGGGCGGAGGCGGACATTCCGCTGGCGGGGTCGGACTTCTGGCTGGCGGATCTGGGGTTTGAGTTTTATCACTGGCCGGAACAAAACCGGTTGCCGGGCGCGGTGCGACACTCGCGCGGCTGCTACGTTTTGGAAAGCCGCAATCCCCACGCGAAGCCGGGTGGTTACGCGCGGGTGGTAACGTGGGTGGACAAAGAGACGGGTGGTCCGATTGAAGCGGATGCGTATGGCACGGACGACAAACTGCTGAAGGAATTTTCATTGGGAAGTTTCAAGAAAGTCAACGGGCACTGGGAGTTAAAGGAGATGGAAATCAACAATTCCAAGACGGGTTCACGCACGCAATTAAAATTTGATTTGGCAACGAAGCCGGGAGCAGCGGAACAGTGAGCCGGCGGTTTGGAATGGGCAGGGAGAATTTCCGTGGTTGGCAGGTGATAAATAAGGAATGCCGCCAGCAGAGTCCCCAAAGTCAAGCGAAACCAAAGCAATTCAGGAATTAAATGAACAAATTCAAAGTGGTAAAACGCAAAGTGAACGGAGCGACGGGCGTATTTTTTTCACTAGCGGTGATGTGCTGCGCGATGATGGCCGGAGCGCAGCCGGCAACGAGCATCGGGGAGACAACAGATCCGTACGCGGAAACCCCCGTGCAGCATGACGCGCGCATGAAGTGGTTTCGCGAAGCACGTTTCGGCATGTTCATTCATTGGGGACTTTATTCTGTTGCAGCGGGCGAGTGGGACGGCAAACCGGACCCTGGCGCAGGGGAATGGATCATGCAGAACGTGCAGATTCCGGTTTCGCAATACGCAAAGCTGGTGCCGCAGTTCAATCCGGTGAAGTTTGATGCGCGGGAGTGGGTCCGCACGGCCAAAGGAGCGGGGATGAAGTACATTGTGATTACGACCAAGCATCATGATGGGTTCGGATTATTCCCGTCGGAGCTGACGGACTGGTGCATCAAGTCCACGCCGTTTCAGCGGGATCCGCTCAAGGAACTGGCGGCGGCGTGCGAGGCCGAAGGAGTAAAGCTTTGTTTCTATCACTCGATCATGGACTGGCATCATCCGGAATATGCGCCGCGCCGCAATTGGAATGACGTGGCCCAGGGCGAAACCAACATGGAGCATTACAACGATTACCTGAAAGGTGAGTTGAAGGAATTGCTCACCCATTACGGGCCGATTGGGCTGCTTTGGTTTGATGGCCAATGGGAGAAAACATGGAATTATGAGCGCGGCCGGGACCTCTACGGCTTTGTGCGGAGTTTGCAGCCAAACATTATCGTGAATAATCGCGTGGGACAGGACCGCGCCGGCAAAGCGGGCACGATTGAGAGCCAGGATCACATTGGTGATTACGGCACGCCGGAGCAGGAAATACCGGCGACCGGTTTTGGGCCGGGGGTGGATTGGGAATCGTGCATGACGATGAACGACACGTGGGGTTTCAAGAAGAACGATCAAAACTGGAAGTCAACGCAAACGCTCATTCGCAACCTGATTGACTGCGCGAGCAAAGGGGGCAATTACCTGCTCAATGTTGGGCCGTCGGGTGAGGGCTTGATTCCAGCGGCCAGCGTGCAACGGCTCGCGGAGATTGGGCAGTGGATGCAAGTGAACAGTGAAGCGGTTTATGATACGCAGGCCAGCCCGTTTAAGCGGCTCGCGTGGGGCCGATGCACAACCAAGGTGACGCCGGAAGGCGCGATGCTTTATCTGCATGTATTCAACTGGCCGCGGGACGGCAAGTTGGTGGTGCCGGGACTGAAGAACAAGGCGCAGGCGGCTTATTTGCTGGCGGACTCAAAACACCAGGCCTTGAGGACCAAGCGCAGCGACAATGGTTTGACGATCACCGTGCCGACGGCAGCACCAGATGCCAATTCCTCGACCGTGGTTTTAAAGGTGAAGGGTGCGCTGGATATTGTGGTGGCGCCGCTCACGCAGAACGCGGACGGCTCGCTGGAATTGCATGCGTATGATGCGATTTGTCACGGCAATCAAATCCGCTATGAAGCGGCGGCCAACAAAGATGCCATCGGTTACTGGCTGGATCCGGATGCGTGGGTGGAGTGGCAGTTTAACATGAAGCGAACCGGCAAATACACGGTAACCGTGGCGATGTCCGCTGTGGAGAGCGGGGCTTTTATTTTTGAAATGGGCGGTCAAAAGTTGCAAGGCATGGCTCCGAAAACCGGGGATTATTCAAAGCTGCAGGAGGTTGAGTTGGGCACCATCGAACTTACTTCTGTTGGCAAGACGGCGTTGTCGGTAAAAGCCGTGAAAGAAGGCTGGCAGCCGCTTAATTTGAGGAGTGTGCGGTTGAGACCGGTCAAGTAAAGCTGGCGACGCCAGGATTCTCAGCGCAGAATTAGCCGGGAACTCAAGGTTTGGCCGACCGGCGAGCGCCAGAGTGGTTTTGGCTTTGGATAATTCAGATCTTCGACGAGATGGGGTAAAGACCCTATAGTTCGAAAAAATCCCGCTACCTATCATCCCGGCGAATAAAGTGTCTGTGTGCAGGGACATCCGCGCGGACGAAACCAATAATTAGAAAAGCCTTGAAATGAAATCAAAACTAATGCTGTGGATGGGGATGGTCGTGCTACTGGTCACAAGCGGGGTTCAGGCGCAAAGCTCCTTTTCCGATCGGATGGCATTCGCTCCGGGTGAGGCGATGTTCTCGGCCAATGAATTGTCATTGGACCTGGGGGGGGCTTATACCTCGCGGGACCGAAACGGCAACAGCAAGGATGCATGGGGACCGGCCGTTGGACTCAACTATTTTTTCACGGAGAACATCGGCGTCGGCGCCGATACCTACTCAGATGGGATCAGAATTCCTTATATGCTGAATGGCAGTGTCATCTTTCGTTATCCATTGAGAGAAATGAGCCTGTCGCCTTATGTCTTTGCCGGGGCCGGCCGGCAGTGGGAGCGCGCGTCGCAATGGACAGGGCATTTGGGCATCGGCGTGGAATACCGATTTAATGCGTTCACCAGCGCCTTCACGGATCTGCGCGGCGTTTTCCCGGACCAAACCGATAACTATGCCACCTGGCGTTTTGGTTTCCGCGTTGTGTTGAACTGAGTTGAGCGTGCTGGTTTGTGCATCAGCCGCGCACGACCCGTCAACTCATATTGACGATGTTGTTTTAATCCCGCCGGTTTATCGTCCATCAAGGCTGTCGCGGTAGGTCCAGAGGCGGTTGGAGTTGGTCTTGGCGGGAGGCTAGAGCAGTTCCATAAATGCTGTAGCGCGGCGGAAAAGTTAGTGAGGGAAGCGGTCTTTTTGACTTTTGGCTTCGTTTCGGCTCGGTCACAGGCCACCTTGGGCATGCTCCCTCGCCAAAGCCTC
>JAQGPA010000028.1 GCA_028293325.1 Pedosphaera sp.
AGATCCATCGCCAATAAAAAACATGCCACTCAACGTATTTTTGTCGTTGAGGTGAAAGTCAACCTTGGCAACTCCATTGTAGGTTGAATTCACGTCCGCCAGAGTATGCAAGCCGGTTGGAACTACCGATGGATCGGCGTTTGGGTTCGTCGCGAACACGTTTTCGACGGAACTAGAGACCGGCGTCACCGAGCAGGTAGTCGGGTCCAAAGCCGATAACCTTGCACTGAGTGCAGAAATCTTTGCGGGACCCAAGGCATTGCAGATTCCAGGAACTGGCAACGGTAATATTATTGACAGCTTGCAACAGGATTTGTGAAAAGCTGGCGAAAGAGTTGGGATTCAAGGTCAAGGTGTCTGGCAAATCCCCTGCGTTAACCACGCCAGAGCCGGCCGCATCCCCGGTTGACGACAGGGTGATGTTTAAGGGATCAATGAGGAGCGTGCCACCCAGCCAGCCCGCAGTGGCATGACCATCAATTTGGGATTGGATGACATCCATTTTGGTGGCGGAAATTTCAACCTGACCACCGTGACCTCCTGCTGCGCCACCGGATACGTTGATCGTGGAAGTGGGTTGGTCATTAAAAGCATTGTCGGACTTGAGCAGAATATTGCCGCCCGCGCTGGTGCCCTGAGCGTCACCCTTTGCTTCAATTGTCGAGGCCGGGCCCAAGGTCAGGGCGTCGCTCGCGACCAATTCGATCACCCCGTTGCGTTCGCGAATCGAGTTGGCTTGGATCAATCCACCTTGATTGACAACTTGCGCGCGCAGGGCAATGGTGCCCGCATCTGCGATTAAATTGCCTGAATTATCGACGGAGCCTTCGGGCAGTTGCACCTGGGCGCTCAATCCACGTCCATCCGGACGCTCAGATACGAGAACCTGCTTGCCGGCATACAGGCCGATGTTTCCGTTGGGGGCGGTAATGGTGCCCCGGTTCTCCAAATCCCGCGCGATGAGAAACGCCGAACCACCCGCGCCGATATTAATCCGTCCATAATTAATGATGCTGGCCAAGGGTGGCGGTTCATTAAACGACCATGGCCCGGCGCTGGAGAAATCCGGCGGTGGCGAGGAGGCGGTGGTCATGATTAAACCATTGGCTGTGATGACCGCATGGGGTCCGATAAAAAACCCCGACTGATTTTGCAGAATGACGAGGCCATTGGCTTGCAGATTGCCAAAGATTTGAGAAGGGGTGGCGCCATCAATCCGATTCCAAACCACTGAAGAAGCGGAAGGCTGGAAAAAAGTCGTGGACTCCCCGGCGGCGATGTTGAAGCTGCCCCAGTTGATGAAGGCACGATCCGAAGTCGTGACGTTGAATTGCGAACCTTGCGTGGTGAAGCTGGCCGAGCCTTGGACGACCGTTCCGCCCTGGGGATTGGCTTCAGCGCGCGGCAGGCATAAACCAAGGAGCGTTCCGGCCAAAGCCAGAAGGCGCAGACGGCGTCGGCTAATCGCTTTGAATGAACCGCTGAACAAATCAAGGTAGTTTCTCATAATATAGCCTGTAAAATTTTTACTTCATGCTGGATTGGTCAAAACTGGGCGTTGACGCCAAATGAGATGAAAAGTCTGCCGGGCTCTGTGGTGGCTGTTCTTTGCAGCGGCCAGGCAAACATCAAACGTCCATCCCAATGCGTGCCAATGGAGGTCGCAAAACCAAACCCTGTTCCCCAAAGCGAGCTTTGTCCCGGTCTTCCGTTCGGATCGAGCAGATAGCTTTGGCCATAATCCATAAAGACAGAGGCCCGAACTTGCATCGGCATGGTTCCGTCAACCATTCCGATCTGCAGCGGTGGTGTTTTCTGTTCCGCGCTGACGCGCCAGCCGGTGTCGCCGAACTGTTCCCCTTCCCGATAACCCCGAACACTGTTCACGCCTCCGACGCCATACTGCTCATTGCTGATCAAGGGTTCACTGGCCCACTGGCCGTCGGCGTGCAGCAAGAGCCGCCAATCCCGGTACACGATTTGATCGCGTGTCAGGCTGGCGTTTATAATATGGTAATATCCGTCAGCCCGCTTTGAGCCTGCCACATTTTGAAAATCGCTCTTATTGTTAAGCAGCCCCACAGAAAAATTCGGGCTGTAGCTCAGACCCAGATCCATGCTGCCGGAACTGTCCCGGCGATTGGCATCCCAGCGCAAGGAAAGGGGCAGGTAATTTACCGACCTTCTGGTCGTCGGCACCGGTGAGGGCACGGGGGTTACGCGATCAAAGGGAAAGCCCAGCGCATCAAATAAATGCTCCGTGAAGATGAAAATGTTCGTGGCATAACTGGTCAGACGGTATTTCTTGAAATCCAATCCAAGCGAAGCGACGGAACGGATGCCGTCAAATTCGGGGATGGGCTGGGTTAGGCGACCGCCAAGCCCTTCGTTAATGGTGATGTCCTGCTGCGCGTCCTGCCGGGAAATGCTGCGCGCAACGGAAGAAAATAACAACACGGGCGAGGCCAGCTTGACACTCGTATCGATGGTTGAGCGGCTGCCGTAAAAAGTAAGTTCCGGCACTCCGGTGGGAGCCGGCAGACGAAATCGTCTGGTGGCTTCATCATAACCGAAGGCACCGGGACGGCTGGCCACCTCTTCCGCCAGAGCGTCTGGAGTGGAAAGCGGGAGGCGGTAGAAACCGCTGTAGTTTGCCACCAACGGACGGTCATAAAATAGCCAATCATCGCCCGCTTTCATCTGCGCCGGAGCGAACGAGTACTGCAAGCCGACGGAATGTTCGAGTTGCCAAAGATTATTGTAAACGGCGGAACTGTTGGCCCGCAGTTCCGGTGTGCCGGGAGAGCTTTGATTATTTAATTCCAGCCGGGCATGGAGGGGCAGCCGATCCTTGACCGAGAGAATGACCGTGCTGGTGTTCGTGGTGGGGCCCGGCACGATTTCCGGGTAAATCTGCCGGTCTTGATTGGCATTCGCCCGGTCCAATTCAGCCTGGAACAAGACGCTGTTTAGGATGATGCCCGTCGTCAAGCTCGGCAACGCCCGCAAGACGTTTGACGTGCTAAAGTAACGATTTTTGACAACTTTGACCTCAGCCAAGGTGCCTTCAAAGACGCGGATTTTGACAAGGCCGTTGGTGAGTTGCTGCTGCGGCAGCGTGACGCTAACTGTCGGATAGCCGCGCTCGCGATACGCCACCTGAAGTTCCGAGGCCGCGCTAACGATATCCGCCAGGCTGAGGTTGGTTCCGATGTGTTTTAAAAAGATAGGGCGCAAGCTCCACTCGGGGATCAGTGTGTTGCCCGTGACCGCATAACCGCGCACGGCGAATAGAGGGGCTGGTTTGGGCTGCCTCCGGCAGCGGCGTTGGTGGTCGGAGCCGTGGTGGCAGCGGCGGTTGCGCCGGCGGATTCACCGGCAAATGAAGTGGCGGCCAGACCGGCAAACCAAAAACAAATGAGGAACAGACCGGCAAGTTTTTGATGCCGGTGGCGTGCGGGCACGAAGGATTCCGCGCGGGTGGCGGAGGTTTTAACTTTGCTGACGGAACTAATTAGTAGCATGTGTCAAACGGCTTTTGGCGCGGTGAGGGCGCACGGTTATTTAAAATTTACTTTAACAAGTTTCTGACGAGCGGCCCGAACCAGGCGGACAGGAAGCGCCGCGCAATCATAGCAGCGAGGCGGAAACAGTTTTTTGCCGGCGGGATTTCGGCTTGGTCTTGGTATTAGCCTGGCGGTGGCGCCACTTTCCCGGGCTCACTCCGAAGCGTTGCTTGAAAACCAGACTGAACAGACTATTGGATTTATATCCGCTGGCCTGGGCCACATCGATGACCTTGGTGTCGGTGGTGGCGAGCAATTGGCAGGCTTTGGCCAGGCGGAGTTCGGTCTGTTTCTCGCGGAACGAAACGCCCAGTTCCTGGAAAAACAGACGGTTTAAATGGCGGGGGCTGCACCGCACGTGGGGCACGAGATCATGGATGGACATTTCGAGAAATTCCGAGGTGACCATTTGCTTGAGCAGTTGGCGCAAGCGCCCCCGCCCGCCGATCTCCGGCACTGACTCATGCTTTCCTTCCGTCAGTTCGCCGGCAAATAAGTCAACAAACAGAAGCACCAACTGCAACCGCGAAGCGAGATTGTTTCCCTTGTGGTTTTGGCGGATGGTTTTGAACCGCCCGGCCACCGGGTCATGAGGTGGCAAAATTCGAATGGGAATCTGTTTCTGGCTGATGGCCTTGTTCAAACAGGCCAACTCATCCAAACTGAGCAGGCCAGTGAGCCTTTCCGGCTCGATGCAGAAATAGCTCAGCACGGTCTCACCCAACTGGCTGCTGCGGAATTCTCCATTTACTTCGGCGGTAAGGACCAGCACTGAGTCGGTGAACAATTCCCGCGTCATTTTCGGCTGCGACCAGTAGCCCATCCCCTTTTGCACCTGGACAATGGACCAGCCGCGCAGCCGGGGCGCCCATTCGCCGCCAGGAGGCAGGGTGATCTCATCCATCACCAGATGTGGTCCGAACGAATGCCGCATGCTCATTTGGCGAGCCTGAGGGACGCACGTTACGAACATTCATCGAGACAGTGACAACTTGGAAACGAAATGGCTCGGCCGGTCACTGCGATGTCCGATTCCTGCAACTCCCGCGTGGTTGGCTCTCGTTAATTCATGGCAGATTCCATACTACTGCGGTTTTTTCCGGCGGATCTCGGATACGGAAGCTGGTGAAATAATTCGCGGATCTGTTCGTGTGAACTTTTGGCAACAACTCCGGAGGAAACGCATCATCTCTTCACGCAACAGCCTAAAGCGTTTTGAATTCAACTGTTTATATCAAAATCCAAAGGAGTCTGAATGCAGTCGGAGCATGTCCCTATTCAGGATGCGGCGGGCACGCAAGTTTCGCTAACTTCTCGGCGTGAAGCAACGATCCGATTGTTGCCAGAGCATATAAAAACGAACTAGACCGACTAAAAACATATGAAAAAAATCCTGACCAAAGCGCTGCTGGCCTCAGCCGGCGTGGCGCTTTTCACGCAAGCCGCCGGGGCACAAACGGTGGCTTATACTCACCAGGACCTGCTCCTGGGTTTCCGCGAAACCGGCAAAGCGAATGACCTTGTCGTTGATCTGGGCGCCGCTACACAGTTTTATTCACCCGCCTCGACAAGTCCCTTCGCGGTTTCCGGCTTATCCTCTTTGGACATCACTGCCGTCTTCGGCAATTTTAACAGTGTGAGTTGGGCGGTGATGGGCACCAAGCGACTCGGTGATACCGGCTCCAATCTGAACAATACCATGTGGGTCACGACCCCGCGTCTTGACCTGAATACACAATCCTCGGCGCTGACCCAGGCCTCCAGCTTTTCGCAGCAGAATCCTTCGGGCCGCATCGCATCCATCGGCAGTAACTTCAATGGCGAGCCCGCCACGGCCAACAGTTCAACAGCCACCATCCAGGCCACCGGCACGGGCTTCGACTATTCCACATTCCTTGGTGCGGGCGGCAATTTCCAAGGCACCTACCTTGCGGCCAACGGCAGCGTGGAAAGCAGCACGCCGTCTGACTTCGCTTCGGGCGGCATCAAATATGCCTATGAAGATTTGTATCAACTGAATCCCGGGTCCGGTTCGGGAACTTATCTCGGGTTTTTCGCCCTGGGGAGCGACGCCACGGTGACTTTTTCTCCGGTGCCCGAACCCTCCACGCTC
>JAQGPA010000036.1 GCA_028293325.1 Pedosphaera sp.
CTTGCGGCCCTAGAGGATCGCCCTTCCAATTGCCGACGAGGTTAGCTGACGGGCTTGGTCCTGGAAGTGACCTTGGCCGCGATTACCCGCGGCCGTGCGCCCCATCCCCGGAAACTGCTCCGGGGAATTTGGTTCCCCCGCGTTGGCCCTCAGGAAGGAAGACCAACTTAGGCTGCTACATACTTCAGCTAGTCTCCTATTAGTATGCGCAACCCCCGTTGTCAAATCGTCCATCATTACAATCCCAAAACCGCTTTGTAATCTTCCGATAAAATGCCGAGACCCGTAATTCTTTAAAACATCTAACAAAACATATTTGCGCGTGTGCCCTGAAAAATCCGCAATCCCCTTCGCAATTGAGCCAATTCGATGAATAACATCGATCTATTTCCCGAATTACCTTTGAAAAAGGTATTACAAATCATGCTGGTGGTTGCCAATGTATATTTCGTCCTGCTATTCTGATGTCCAAGCTTGCCTAATATCCGTGATAACCTTTAGTTTAAATGATGTTACTGTGCCTAAAATCTCCCTCATTTTTTCACTATCTGCGCTGGAAATAACAATGTGTTCATCTCCAAGATAAATGAATTCATGACGATTTTGACACACAATGTAACCTTCCCAGTTGAAGACCATAATAAGGAATATTACTCCCGTTAGGAGAGCATTTTCTTCTTCGGTCAATTCTTCAAATAAATGTCCAGGCGCGTCAATAATATGCCGAGGCTCTCCGCATCCCATACGCATTTTTTCAAAAAGGACCAGCGGGTGGCGCGGTTCTGTATCCCAATTTGAGAACCATACCATACAGCTGGAATCGCACGCGAACCAATGGGCCAAGTCAGCTGAAAGACGCTTCAAAGCCGATGCTCCTTTCGGCATGTTCGTCATGATTTTCTCTTGCTCGTTAGGGAATAAGAGATTTCTGTTTCCATCAATGCGCACACCCATTGAGGCAAGCCACCTCTCAGATTCATCATACGTAAAGCATTTCATATAAAATTAATTTAATTCGTAAAGGTGTCTGAGTAATAGCAACTCTTTCGCTCATTTCTGCTTTCCTGTCCCCTGTCCGCCATAGCCTTGGCGAAGGCGGATGCCTCACCTTGCCCACAAGCCCCTCCCGCCGCAAGCCCCATCCATCCCCAATCGTCCTCGTCGTCGTCCTCGATTTTCCCCTTTGGCTGTGCGCAAGCACCTCCGCGACTCCGCGGTTTAGGCATCTTCCCATTTCCCATCTGCGGTTAAAATTCCCCTTCCGCATCCGTGTGAATCCGTGGTTATAACATCCCTTTCCCACCCGAGTTTTATCGTGCTTTAAATTTTCTTCGTTCCCCATTTCCACATTTGGACTTATCTTCCCTGCGTGTCGTCGTTCGCCGATCAACTCGCGGCCCTTCCCGGCCTGAACCAGGTAACCGTCCCCGACCTCTGGCAACAGCAGGCCGTCTCGGCGTTGCGCGCGGGCAAGGACGTCGTCGTCCAAGCCCCCACCGGCGCCGGCAAGACCCTCATCTTCGAACTCTGGTCCAACGGCGGCAAAAATCGCGGCCAAGCCATCTACACCGTCCCCACCCGCGCCCTGGCCAATGACAAGCTCGCCGAATGGCGCGCGCGTGGCTGGGATGTCGGCATCGCCACCGGCGACCTCGCCGACAACCTCAGCGCCCCCATTCTCGTCGCCACCCTCGAAACCCAAAAGAACCGCCTCATCCAAGGCGACGGCCCCGCTCTCCTGGTCATCGACGAATACCAGATGATCGGCGACGCCGACCGTGGCCTCAATTACGAACTCGCCCTCGCGCTTGCGCCGCCCCAAACCCAATTCCTCCTCTTGAGCGGCAGCGTCGCCAATCCGCAGGATGTCGTGAAATGGCTGCACCGTCTCGGCCGCGAAGCCCTGTTGGTCCGCCACGAGCATCGCCCCGTTCCGTTGGAGGAAGTCCATGCCACCAATCTGAATTTTCATGTCCCCAGCGAAATTCGCGGTTACTGGCCGCGCCTTGCCGCCAAGGCGCTGGCCGAAGACTTGGGCCCCATCCTCATTTTTGCCCCGCGCCGTCACGCCGCGGAAACCATGGCTGCCGAGCTCGCGCGCAATCTCCCCACGCCCAATCCGCTGCAGCTCAGCCCCGAGCAAAAAGTCATCGTTGGCGATCATCTGGCCAAGCAACTCAAGAACCGCATCGCCTACCATCACAGCGGCCTCAGCTATGGCGCGCGTGCGGGCGTCATCGAACCACTCGCCAAAGCCGGACAACTCCGCGTAGTTGTTGCCACCATGGGTCTCGCCGCCGGTATCAATTTTTCGCTCCGTAGTGTGGCTCTCGCGGGCGCATCCTATCGGCGTGATTACGTGGAACAGCCGCTCAAGTCCGACGAAATTCTCCAGATGTTTGGCCGTGCCGGTCGGCGCGGGTTGGATGAAACCGGCTTCGTCCTCATCACCGCCAATGAATTGCGTCTCCTGGATGCCCACGCCGGCCACCTCTCCCGCAGTGCCGCAGTGGATTGGAGTGCGCTCCTCGGCCTCATGACCGCCGCCGCGCAATTCCAACGCGACCCTTTCCTCGAAGCCGTCCGCGTGCAGGAACGTCTCTTCACCACCAAACCGATTTTCCTCGGTGTCGAGGAGTCCTTGAAACATCCCGTCGTCCCTTGCGGCCTGAAGACCGATGCCGAGCGCGCCCGCCACGTCCGCCAGCATGTCCGCGAAATGCTCAACAGCCGTGGCGAATGGGAACACACTCCCACCCCGGTCGAAAAATTGCTCCGCGATATTTTTATCATGCCCACGCTCGTGGAAGCCACGGCTCCCACGAGCGGCGATGAACTCAAAATCGCCGCGCCGGAACTTGCCCTGCGCTCTCACAGCCCGATGCTTTGGAAAAAGCCGGTACGGGCAGTCTCTGCATTTTATCCGAGAACAAAGGTGAAAAAGTTTATGGCCGTTCGCTGACGGTTGCCGACCGTTTAGGGGAGGACCGTGTCATCATCGCCAAATGGGTGCGTCGCCTGACCAACTGGAACGGACGCCAGGCCCCGCTCACTGTCTGGCACGAAAAAATCGCGCCGCTCTTGGCAGCTAAACTCTCCCAACAGAAAACTCCAGTCGTCCGTTTCGTCACCCAGGCTCAACGCATCCTGGCTCAGGTGAGCATTGCCGACCTCTCCCTGCGCGTGCCGGTGGATGCCCATGGCGTGGCTCTCTGGCAACCGCCCGAGCGCGACGTTCTCCATGCCGACTGTGCCCGCTGCGAATTGGTCCCGGTCTGCCGCCATCTCCCCACCACCACCGGCACCGCCCTGCTCTGGCGTCGGCTCGGTCTCGTCGATGTCGCCGGCGTTCCCACTCAACGCGGCCAGGTCGTCAGCTTCTTTTCCCAGGGCGACGGACTCGCCATCGCCGCCGCGCTCGAGGACACGACTTATCCCCTGGACGAATTGATTTACGATCTGGCCGATCTCGATGCTGGCTTCCGTTTCTGCGGCGAAGAAAACCGTTGGGCGGGCCGTCTCGCCCTCGCCTGCCATCAGCAATTCGGCCAGCAATCCATCCCCGGCTATCTGGAAAACGGCGTGCCTCCCAAATATGGCTCGGGCGCCGAACAAGTTGTCGCCGCCGTCCACAAAAACCCGCTGAACAAACACGCTTGGATCACCGACCTCGTGGGCCCCGGCGACATCGACCGCATCATCATCGAATGGCGCAGCTTGCTGCGCCAAATCGCCCACGCGCCCGACTTGGAATGGCCCCGCTGGCGCGAACTCCAGGCCATCGCCAAATCCATCCTGCGCGAAACCGAATCCCCCACCCTCACCACGCTGCCGCCCTTGGAGTATCACCAAACCAAACGCGTGGACCACCGCCTGATTCTACGCAGGCATTAAGCGCATCTAATAAATACACGTACGCCCGCCACTGTAAAATCGGCAATACCCTTCTTTCTCCCTCGCCCATCGGATGGGAGAGGGCCGGGGTGGGGGCGACTGCTTTTCCTCCCCATCGTCCTCGTCGTCGCCACCTTCTTTCTTGTAGTCCCCACTCCGCACCTCCGCGACTCCGCGGTAAACTTCCCTAATCCCGCACTCCGCACTTTACGACTGTACATAAAAAAAGGCGGACCATCGCTGGCCCGCCTCTGAAATAAATGCTCGCTTCGCTTAGTGGCGTGCGGCCGGTTCGCGTTGGCCGCCTGCTTCAGGCTTGCCGTCACCTTCCTGCTTGCCGCCCATTTCCTGGTCGCGCTCGGCCATCGCCGCTCTGCGGGACAATTTCACGCGGCCCTTTTCATCCACTCCCAGGCACTTGACCCAGATTTCATCGCCAACCTTGACGATGTCCTCGGTCTGCTTGACGCGGAAGTTGGCCAGTTCGCTGATATGCACCAGGCCGTCCTTGCCGGGCAGGAATTCCACAAACGCGCCGAATTCCTTGATCGTGACAACCTTGCCGCGATAAATCTTGCCGATCTCGGCTTCCGCGGTCATCCCTTCGATGGCTTCGCGCGCGATCTTCATCCCCTCTTCGGAGACGGAGTAAATGTTCACCGTGCCGTCGTCCTCGATGTTGATTTCGCAACCCGATTCCTCGACGAGACGTTTGATGTTCTTGCCGCCAGGCCCGATCAATGCGCCAATCTTCTCCGGATTGATCTTCACCGTCACGATGCGCGGCGCATACTTGCTCATTTCCTTGCGCGGCTCGGACAATGTCTTGGCCATTTCCGCCAGCACGAACAAACGCGCCGTCCGCGCCTTCTCCAGCGTCTCCGCCATCAGTTCATGCGAGATGCCCCGCAGCTTCAGGTCCAGTTGAAAACCGGTGATGCCCTTGTCCGTGCCCGCAATCTTGCAATCCATGTCGCAGAACGCGTCTTCCCAGCCGATGATGTCGGTCAGGAGTTGGTAACGGGAAATCTTGTCCTTGTCATCATGCTCCGTGCAAATGCCCACGCTAATGCCGCCCACAGGCCGGATCATCGGCACGCCGGCGTCCAGCAAGGCGAGCGTTCCGCCGCAGACCGAGGCCATCGAAGTCGAACCGTTGGACTCCATGATCTCGCTCGTGATGCGAATCGCGTACGGGAACGTCTCCAGCGGAATCATCGGTGCAATCGAACGCTCCGCCAGGGCGCCGTGGCCGATTTCGCGACGGCCCGGACCGCTGATGCGGCCGGTTTCACCTACGGAAAAATTCGGGAAGTTATAATGCAGGATGAATTTCTTTTCATTGCTGCCGCCGGTGTAGGAATCGAATTCCTGCGCGTCTTCGTTGGTGCCCAGCGTCACGAGCGTCACCGCCTGCGTTTCGCCGCGCGCGAACAATGCCGAGCCGTGCGCGCGGGGCAAAATGCCCGCTTCGCTCGAAATCGCCCGTACGGTGTCAAAACCGCGACCATCCAGGCGCTTGCCGTCATTGAGAATCAAGCTGCGGACCGCTTCCTTTTGAATGTAATAGGCGGCATCCTTCAACACGAATTCGGTCACCTTCTCCGCGGTAAATTTTTCCACCAGCTTCTTGCCCACTTCCTGGAAGATGGCGCTGACGGCGGATTCCCTGGCAAGTTTGCCGGGAGTCAACAACGCAGCCACCACCCGGTCGCCGGCCAAAGCCTTGGCTTCCTTGAGAATTTCCTCGGGCACGATGTTCAGCGTGATTTCCCGCTTCTTCTTGCCGCCGCGCGCGACCAATTCCTTCTGCGCCTTGATCAGCGGTTGGCAACTTTCCTGGCCGAACTTCAGCGCCGCCTTGAAATCTTCTTCCGAAATTTCCTCCGCCGCGCCTTCGAACATCACGATTTCGTTCTGGTTGCCGACGTAAATCAAATCCAAATCGCTCTCCGCCATTTCGGCATGCGTCGGGTTGGCAATGAACTTGCCGTTGACCCGGCCGATGCGCACTGCGCCCAGCGGGCCGTCCCACGGAATATCGCTCACGCTCAATGCCGCCGAGGCGCCGATGATGCTCAAAATGTCCGGGTCATTCTCGCCGTCGGCGCTCAGCACCACGGTCTGCACCTGGACTTCGTTATACCAACCCTTCGGAAACAACGGGCGAATCGGGCGGTCGGTCAACCGGCAGGTGAGAATTTCCTTTTCCGTTGGGCGCCCTTCGCGCTTGAAATATCCGCCCGGGAATCTGCCGGCCGCAGCCGCTTTTTCCCGGTAATCTACCGTCAAGGGAAAGAATTCCTGACCAGGCTTGGCCTTGGTCGCCGCCACGGCGGCTACCAGCACAATGGTCTCGCCCAATTGAACGGTGACCGCACCGTCCGCCTGCTTGGCGAGTTTCCCGGTTTCGATGATGATCTGCTTGTCGCCCAGTTGGGCTGTAATTTTTTCTGACATAAACTTCTATTGGTAACCTCCGTTGCCGCCGAGAAACTTCAGTGAGCACCGGTCGGGCAGGTGCTGAATGAAATCGCCCATGAACAACGGAACTTTTTCTTCGCGCTAGTTAATTGTGAAAACCGGGCCAGCCGCGTTCACTGGTCCGATTTTTTAATCAAATTGGAAATACCGAAGACCAACCTCCGTGAAATCCATGTGAGCTGCCTCGCCGCCCACGAATCACCGGCGCAACTTAAGCTTCTTGGTGATGGCCGTATAACGGTTTGCGTCGGTATTATGTAAATAATCCAGCAACCGGCGGCGTTGTCCCACCATGATCAACAGTCCGCGGCGCGAGCTATGATCCTTGAGATTACCCTGCAAGTGCTCCGTCAGGTGATTAATGCGCTGGGTCAGCAGCGCGATCTGCACATCGGCTGAACCGGTGTCTCGTTCGTGCAGTTTGAAATCTGCAATCGTCTTCACTTTTGCTTCCATAGTTCCTATCAACAGTTAAATTATACCAAAATTAGAGTGTTAAGTTTAGATTCATACCACCGGACTGTAAAGGACTTTCCTGTGGCGGTTTGCAAGGCTGATAGCATACCAAAACCTGCGGACATTATGCCCTTCGCCATCGTCCCGGATTAGACCACGAATTCCAACTCTTGCCGATGTGGAAGCAGCCCATTATCAAAGGCTTGGCCTAAAAATCGACGGATCGATTCGCGCCCCCTCTCACCGTAGTCCAGCGTCCAATGGTTCACATACATCCCCACAAATTTGTCCGCCAACTCACTGCCCATATCCCGCGCGTATTGCAACGCATGCTGCACCGCCGCCGCCCGATGATCCAGACTGTACTGGATGCTCGCCGTCAGTATATCTGAGACAATTTTGCGCACCGCCGGTTCAAACCGCTTGTGAATTACATTACCCCCCAGCGGTAGTGGCAAGCCATCGTTCTGCCGTCCCCACCACACCCCCAAATCTTCACACACCACTAGCCCTTCATTCTGATACGTGAGTTGGCCTTCATGAATAATCAATCCCACCTCCGCCGCGCCCGACCGGACCGCCTGAAAAATTTGGTCGAATGGCACCACTACAAAATCGAATTCCTTCGCCGGCTTCCCCAGCCAGAGTTGCAGCGCCAGAAACGCGCTCGTCATCGTGCCCGGCACCGCGATGCGCTTGCGCGCAATTTCCTCCCGCCCAAATTTCTGCTTCGCCACGAGCATCGGCCCGTAACCATCACCCATGCTCGCCCCGCTTGGCAGCAGCGCATACTGATCGCTCACGTAGGCGTAAGCGTGAATGCTGATGGCGGTAATATCCAGTTCCCCGCGCGTGGCCCGCTCATTCAGCGTCTGGATGTCCTGCAAGATATGCTGAAACTTATAGCCGTGGCTCGGCACCAGATCCTTCGCCAAACCATAAAACATAAAGGCATCATCCGGATCCGGCGAATGGCCCAACGTCAACGTTCGTTTATCCATGCGCCCCTAATCTTGAATTACCCCAGCCGTCTGTCGAACAAAAACATTCGCACCGCGCTGACCCTTTGTTGGGAAAGACTGCCGTCCATTAGAAGTGATGCCCTGGCTTGCTGCAAGTGACCGGCTCATCCACGCTGTTGAGGGTATAGGTGCCGCCATCAGTGCATTTGAGTTTTTCGGGATGGCTCAGGAATGGTTTCAGATCCTCCCACGTCGGCACATCCTGTCCTTTCTTCCTCTGCTCCAGGGCCCATTGATGTTTGGCGCCATCAATTTGCCGTAAATTTTTAATGCACCCGTTTTGTTGGGCTTTTTCCCGTGCCTTGACGAAAGCTGGCACCGCCACTCCCGCCAGAACTCCCGATATCGCCACTGCCGGCAGCAACACCAGCTTGCTCGCGCCTTTGTTGCCATTTCCCACCAACTCCCAGCCTTCCTCCGTATTCGCCGTGACAGTGTAGGAGTAGGACGGTTGGCTTAGACTCGCAATTTTCTTCATTAACTCAGCTTCCGCCGGCTTGCTCTCTGCTTTCTTCTCCATTGCCTGTTGCTGGATTGTTTGGATTGTCTCGCCGAATTTCTGACTCACATATGTGAACTGATTGCCTTGCTGCGGCATCCCCTGCGCCAGCTTCTTAAATTCCGCGGTGGATGTTAGCCCCGGTTGCTTGCCGTTCTTCACTGCCAACACCTGTTCAATCAATGCGTCTGTGCTGGCGATAAATAAATAATCCCCGCTTCTCGCGATCGAAGGCCGCACGGTAATCGGCAATGGCAGCGGCACCGGCATGGTCAACATCTTTAACCCGCTTTTATCCACCCGCACTACCTGCTGGTTGCTCTGCAAAATCTTGTCCACCCGGTCAAAAATCAGGTCATCTTTCACCTTCACCACCACCAAAATACCCGGTTCGGGCAGTTCCATCGTCGCGTCCTGCCCCGCTGGCAGTGTGAGTCTCCGCTTTTCATCCAGCGTAACGATCACCCCATATTCGCCCCCGAGGGATTTCATCAATCCATCCCATTTAAGCCCCGTGTTCAATTCAAATTGCGCTTTCGCCTGCTCCAACCCGTTTCGCGCCTCGGCCACTCCTGCTTCTGCCACTTCCTTTTCCACCACCGACCATATCAGCGGCAGATCAAAATCGGAGAATGTCGCAAACGCCGTGCTCGTCGGCAGCAAATCCAGCCCGCTTAATGAATGCGGACTTTTCCCAAACAACGACCACAAATACCCTTCACCCTTCCCCTTGTAATGATGTAAAATCATCCTGTTTTGATAAAACCCCTTTTCCCGGGCAATGGAACTCAGCCCCAGCCCGCTGACATCTTCCACTCCACTGTTCTTGATCAGGCTCGTGGCCACATCAAAAATCCGGTTCACATTTTCCCGGTCCTGCCCTTTTAAATCCGGCAGTGAACCGACGGTTTCGTGCCAGCCCGCGATGGTTTGAGAAAGCCCGTCCAGCCATTTTTCAGTGCTCACATACAAGTACAAGTCACCGCCCGCATCCAAATGTGCGGTCACCTCCTTAAAACTGTTTTTCTCCGTTGTCGCAGTTGCCGTTGGACTTGCGGATTTGGCCGGTTTCCTTTCACAACCACTCACCAGCCCAAATACCGTCACAATGGCAAGCAAGGATAGAGCGCCGATGGCGCAGCGTGTTTTTGTCATGGTTGATTCCCTTTGATCTACCACGAAGAAAGCCGGTCTCCCGGAAAAGGTAAAGCTGAATCGTGGGACGGCTTTAATGCACCCGCACCCATTCAATCACGGGTAAGGTCTTGACCCCATTGTAACCTGCCAGTCTGCGTCGATGCTTTTATTGGAATATAACAACCCATAGGACCAGCAAATGAAAATAGCACTGATACTTGCCTGCACGGCCTTGGGACTCGCGGGCTGCGCCACTTCTGATCACGGCTACAGCGGCTCTGCCGGACCCCCCACCGAAACCGAAGCCGGCACCGGCCGGGCGGCCGGCATGCAAAACGACTTGGGCATCAATGATCCTCGAGGCGCTTTTCAGAATTGGCGTTTCGGCGGTGATCCCGACCGGACCCCTCCCCGAATTCCCGTGGAGAACTCCCCTGATGCTACTGCTGTCGTGCCGGAACCTGCCCCTGACACCACTCTCCCGCAAGGAGGCACCCCTAACGTTACTTCCCAGCACGAAACCACCCCGCAACCAGCCCCCCCCCGGAGAAGCTTTGAAAGCTTCCGTTATGGTACTGGTGACGACCCCGACCGCATCGCTCCCCTCCTGCCAGTGGACCCAGAATTTCCGCCTTCCCAAACTCCAGTCAGGCCTCTTGTTCCCGGTCCTTAAATCATCGGAAATGCGCTCCGGGAACAAAGTGCTGAGCGCCTCGCCCAAACGGCCTCGCCCGGCATCTGGATCACGACACCATTTGCCTCGCGTTTTTTACGGGATTAAATTGTCATATGAATAATAATCCATTGGATGAAGGCAGAATCAGCGAAGACGGCCGCCCTGTCGGCACCGTGACCGTGGACATGGTGTTGGCGCGTGCGCGCGAGTTGGCCATTATTAATGGTCGCAGCCCCCATAAGGTGCTCGATACCGACCTGGAACAGGCCCGGCGCGAATTAACCGGTGAAGGTGACGAGGACCCTGAAGAAGCAACGATTGAATCTCTGCCCGAGTCAGAGCGCTGGGACCCTGTCCCCGGCTCCTCCGGACAACAGGCGCCCACCGTGCCGCTAGTGGACGAGCCGGCGGAAAACGAAAAGCTGGTCCAGGAAGGAGTCGATGAGGCCGAGCATGACCAAATGCTCCAGGGTAGTGAAGAAGCTGCCAAACGAGACGAAGGCTCCTGAGCGACCAGTTGCCAGCCGTCGACTCATTTTCGCGAATGTTCTCAAATGGCTGGGGATTTCCTTGTCGTGGAATAGGGTTTCCTCCCCCCATGCAAAACATTTTGTTTGCTTTAGGCTGAAAGCAACGACAACGGAGGTGATGTTATGGAACAATGCGAGGTTTGCGGAAACGAATACGACAAGAACCTGGAAATTGTCGTCAATGGCATCTCTCATTATTTTGATTGTTTCGAGTGTGCCATTCACGCCCTGGCTCCGGCCTGCGAACATTGCGCCTGCAAAATTATCGGCCATGGTATCGAATCCGGCGGCACGTTTTATTGCTGTGCCCATTGTGCCCAGGCCGAAGGAGTGGTCGGAGCCCACGACCACGTTTAACGCCAGGCGTTGGCTCGCTGATAATCATCGGATTGATCCCTTACGCGGGCGGGTCGCTGCCGTTTTTGGCCTGGGAACTTTATGACAAAAACAAAATCTCAGAAACGCCCTCCGCGTCCGGCCCAACATCAATCCCGCCAGCCCGGTCGGGAATCTGTGATGTCGCCCCGCCCGCAATTTGAGCCGCCCGAATATATCGGCTGCGGCAAATTGTTCAGCAAAGTCGCCCTGATTACCGGAGGTGACAGTGGCATTGGACGCGCCGTGGCTGTGCTTTTCGCCAAGGAAGGCGCCGATGTGGCCATCGCCTATCTGGAGGAACATGATGACGCCAGCGAAACCTGCCGGTTGGTGGAACAGGAACGACGCCGTTGTTTCGCTTTCGCCGGGGATGTGAGTAATGAGAAAATCTGCCAGCGCATCGTGCAGGAAACCATCAAGCGCTTCGGCCAGCTCGACATCCTGGTTAACAATGCCGCCGAACAGCACCCGCAGGAGGACATCGAAAAAATCACCAGCCAGCAACTGGAACGCACTTTTCGCACCAATATCTTTTCCCAGTTCTACCTGACTAAGGCCGCCCTTAAACATCTGAAACCAGGTTCGGCCATTATCAACACCACCTCGGTCACCGCCTATCGCGGCAGCTCGCATTTAATCGACTACTCGGCCACCAAAGGTGCCATCGTCTCCTTTACGCGCTCCCTTTCCCAGGCTTTGGCCTCCCGGTCCATCCGCGTGAACGCGGTTGCGCCCGGCCCCATCTGGACCCCGCTCATTCCTTCCACCTTTCCACCAGCCAAGGTGAAACGGTTCGGTTCCGATGTGCCGCTGGGACGCGCCGGCCAGCCCATGGAGGTTGCCCCCTGCTATGTCTTTCTTGCCGCCAGCGATTCCTCGTACATGACCGGCCAGGTGCTCCATCCAAACGGAGGTAAAATCATCAATGGCTGAAACTATCACCGAACAAAATCGGCCAAAGCAGAACGTCCACGGCCGGCGTCGACCGACATCCTCGCGCGAACCGTACAGTCGACTTCATAAATCCGTCCCTTGGCCGGACATCATCCCCGCCGGACAATGGGCCAACTACCGTTCCGCCATTGAGGCTGCACGCAATGTCGGCCTGCGCTTCCTGTTGGGCGGCGGCTTTGGCCTCGCGGTTTACACCGGACGCTGGCGCAATACCAAGGATATTGATTTCTATATCCTGCCGCGTGATCGCGAGCCGATGATCGCCGCCTTGGCCACGGCTGGCTTTGTCGACTTTTACGACCAGCGCCCTTACGACCCCGGCTGGATCTATCGCAGCACCCGTGAAGGCATCATCGTGGATATTATATGGTCCATGGCCAACCGCCGTGCCGAAGTCGATGAAATCTGGTTTGAACGTGCCTATCCGGTTCAAATCCGCGAGGAAGCCATGCATGTCATTCCACCGGAGGAAATGTTGTGGTGTAAGCTCTACATTCTCCAGCGCGATCATTTTGATTGGACCGATGTCTTCAACCTCCTCTATTCCGTCGGACGACAAATCAATTGGGACCACCTCCTGGAGCGCGTCAACCCGGACCTTCCCCTCCTCCAGGCCGCGCTGACCGTCTTTTTCTGGCTCTGCCCCAATCGCGCGCGTGAATTTCCCGAAAAACTGCGCAAGCAACTCGGCCTCCCCAAGCCGGAAAAAATCTCCGCCGCCGAGCAGTTGCATCGCATCCGGCTCCTGGACACCCGGGCCTGGTTCGCCCCGCTCCAACCCAAGGATCAATACTTGGAAGTTTAAAACTCCATCTCCCCATGCTTATCGGCACCATGAACCATCCCGCGCGCGATCTCCTCGCAGAAATTGAATGGATCGCCGGCTTGGGACTTGAGTTTATTGACCTGACCATCGAACCCCCCAAAGCCGCTGTCCGGCAACTCGACCTGCCTGCCATCCGTGCGGCGCTCAAAAAATATCGCCTGCCAGTGGTGGGTCATACTGCTTACTATCTTCCGATCGCCAGCCCGTTTGAATCGCTCCGCCGCGCAGCGGTTGACGAACTCAGCCGTTGTTTGTTTGCGTTTGCCGCGCTCGGTGCCCAATGGATGAATCTGCATCCGGATCATAACGTCCCCATGCATGACCCTGCCTTCGTCATCGAGCGCAATCTTCAAAGCCTGCGCGAACTCTCCACCGTCGCGCACGGCTGCGGTGTTGGCTTGATGATTGAAAATCTCCCGGGCAAATTCAACACCGTCGCGCAACTCGCACCACTGCTTGATCCCCTGCCGGAACTCGGCTTTCATCTGGACATCGGCCATGCCAATCTGCTCGTCGAAAAAAACTCCACTGATGAACTCCTGAGCGCCTTTGGCTCCCGCCTGCGGCATGTGCATCTCCACGACAACAAAGGCGGGAACAAAGACCTGCACTCGCCGCTAGGCACTGGCACATTGGATCTTCCCCACCACATCCGTTCCCTCCAAAAGTCCGGCTACGATGGCACGATCACGCTCGAAGTCTTCACTTCTGATTGGTATTATTTGGCCCATAGCCGGGATATCCTGCGTCAACTTTGGTCTGATACTCTTTCCCAACATTGATGTTTCCGCTTGGACCTGTCACGCGACATTAAGCAGACCTACCGGCTTTACCCCAGTTGCCTTTGCGGAGCCGCGACAGAATCTTACTTGTCATGGAATACGAGCCTTTCAATTGGGGGGGAGCCGGTTTTCGAAATTGAACAAAATTAAGAGAGTTAAATCTTATGCTCAGGACCAAGGTAAATTTCTTTAAAGCAATCCTCGTCGCGATCCTGACGTGCGGCATTGCCGGCTGTCAGAATCTGCCCGGCACGAAGCAAAGCCAGGGTGCCGTCATTGGCGGTCTTGGCGGTGCGGCTGTAGGCGCTGCCATCGGGCACAACGCACTTGGGGCTGTCCTTGGAGGCGCTCTGGGCGCCGGCGCCGGGTATGTGGTTGGGGCCAATAGCGATCGGATTATGGGTCGCGATCAAGCTTCCGCTGCTGCCGCCACCCAAAACGCCCAAACGCGTCCGGCCACGGCGCAGGATGTCATGAATTCCACTACTGCGGATTTGAACAAGGACGGATTTGTCACCCTCGACGAAGTTGCAGCCATGAGAGCCGCAGGTCTGAGCGATGATCAAATGCTCCAACGGTTGCGCGCGACGAACCAGATTTTTGAATTAACTCCCTCTCAACAGAGCTATTTGCGGGATCGCGGTGTCAGCAACTACGTGATCAACCAAATGCAAACCATCAACCAGGATAAACGCCAGCAGTTGCTCAATACGATGCCCAACCAGAATAACGTGATCAGCCAGCCGACGCCACGGTAATAATCAATGGTTGCGCGGCGGCTAAACACTTCTGCTTCCGCCGCGCTTTATCATCTAAACACTCTTGGCCAGGTTCTGTTTCAGATATGCATATTCGGGAGGTCAGCAGCACAAGCTGGGATGAATTTTGCCGGCGCATCAATGGCCAGCAAAGAGGGGCGCTCGTCAATATTGAAACGATTGCCTCGGATGGTTACCGGATGACCACCGCCAGCGACGCAATTTTCGAAAGCCTTGCCTTGGACGCCCGGGGAGCTTGCAATGATGTGCTTTCAGTCCGCGTGTCAAAGGATCGCGAACTGATCCATGACATCATCGAACCCATCCACATCAAGCTCACGGAGAGCAGTGCCAGCGGCGATTATAATCCGGTGCAAATTGAGGCGGAAAACGGGATCACGCTGTTGACCTTTCATCCTGCGATTCACAACCAATTGCTCGACGGCCTGGCGCTCAGTTAAACCACCCGCCACTGGCATGCACCCGGCAATATTCGAAATCAAGGAACATAACAACCATCGATCAGGCAAACGCCACTAAATGTCGCACCAGGTGTGCCAGGCAGGACCACCTCTCATGGGGAGCTTGCCGGTAAGCAAATCAGGGTTTTACCGCAGTGGTGCCTGGCGGCACGGCATTTAGTGTATAAGGACTGAACGGCAAATGGAGTAACCAACAAGAAAAGGAAACAAAATGAAAAAGGAAATAGTGATATTATGCGCGGCTCTCGCTTTGGCTGGATGCGGTAACCGGGGCGGCACGGGCACCGGATCGCAATCCGATACTGGCACCAGCAGCAGCAGTAACCAAGGCGGCATGGGCTCGTCAAGTTCCACCAATCAGGGTGGTTCCTATGGTGGCAGCACCAACCCCAGCGGTGGCGCGGGCGGCAGCTACGGCACCAATACCGGGGCCGGTAGCAGTATCAGCACGAACAGCAGCGGCGGCATGGGCAGCGGTGGGCAATCCAGTGGCGGAGCGGGCGGTTCCTCCAGCAGCACCAATAGCAGCGGTGGCATGGGTGGCGGTAGTGAATCCAGTGGTGGTGCGGGCAGCAGCGGCCAACCGAGTGGTGGCGCCGGTAGCAGTTCCAGCACGAACAGCAGCAGTAATCCTCAATAACCACTCCCGCTACATTTAATCAGCCCGTCCCGGGAAAAAATCAAACCGGAAGGTCTTTTGCCGGCATCATTTGCTGCAAAAAAGGCCTTTCCGGGATGATTTATCTCAGCTTCCTACCCGCGCCTTTTCCGTCACGGTGTTGCCCAACGGAGCGCTTGCCTTCACTTGCTGCACTTCAATCGGGGCTGCTTTGTAGTTGCGCCCGCTTACTATCGTCATCCTCGGATCGTCGGCACTCTTGAATTTCACCGGCAAGCTCAATCGCTCTTTGCCACTTCGGGTCTTGAACACGGAGAAATGGAGATGCGGACCGCTCGTAAATCCCGTGTTGCCGGATAATCCAATGCAATCCCCCACACTGACTTTGTCCCCGACTTTGACCCGATTGCCCCCTTTCTTGAGATGAGCGTAAATACCAATCGTCCCGTCCGAATGTTGAATTAAAATGCAATTGGCGCAGCTCTCATACTTTCGGTCCGGCCCGCCTTTGTCCGAATCATCCTTGGACTTTACCACCACACCGCCGCGCGCGGCATATACCGTCGTGCCCACGGACATCTTCCAATCAATCGCATATTCGTCAGGACCGGTATGACTGAAACTGCCATGGTAACCCTGGGTGACGCGAAATACGCTGCCCGGCGCGTAGGGCAGCGAATAAACGTAGGTGTCGTCATGCACCGCACTCATGCTGCCGATGGTGAAGGCGTTGTCGTAACTATAGTCCCATGGAATGTCGTGATCGATTGGCGTGAGGGCAAAAGCCTCGACGGTCTGATTCCCGGCAAAGGTTGTCGTATAAGGAAAATTGGTGCTGCCCTTCAAATTGATTAAATGCATGTTGAATGTTGCCGTCACATCGGCTGCCTCCACGTTTTGCACATAGAAATGCGTGACTCCGCCTTCCTCCCGCGTGGTAACTCTCAACATCTTGAGCTCTGTGGTTGCGCAATGGCCTGTGCTGATTCCCAAACCCCACAAGGACACAGCCAACAACCGGCTCCAACTGCTGCACCATTTCATGGCTTGCCAGCCAGTTCCAGTCCGCGAATGAATTTTTTCAACAGTCATTTAATTCTCAGGAATAATTGGTTTTTAGTTGCGCCCCGCCGCCTCGACGGCGGCGGGGCGCGGAGGTTCGGCGGACTAGGCGGCGATGGGAACAAGCTGTGGGTTCATGGGTGCAGTGATCGCAGGTGTAATCGCTGTGCCGCGGGGTGGCGGCGCGCCAAAATCGGGCAGTCCTTCCTTGGTCCAGGTGAATCGCTTGGCATGCACATCACGATCCATCCAGCCATGCTCCTTCGCGGATTTGGAATGATAAAGGATCCAGTCTTCCGTCTGGCACAACGACTTTACAAAGGAACAATGTCCAATGCCCCAGACCTGCTCTGTGCTTTGAAAAACCGGACCATGCTTCTGCCACGCTGCCGGGTTCATCACCTCCTCGGTTCGGTTATGC
This sequence comes from Pedosphaera sp., assembly GCA_028293325.1. Lineage (GTDB taxonomy): Bacteria > Verrucomicrobiota > Verrucomicrobiia > Limisphaerales > Pedosphaeraceae > JAQGOT01. Next base: position 16,981 of record JAQGPA010000036.1, read on the forward strand.
AGCAGTCCCAGGCAGTAATCGGGCGTCCAACTTCCGCTCGCGGAATAGATGATAAAAAGCTCCCCGTTACGCTGTAGCACCTGTGGTCCTTCGCAAATCGGCATCGCCTTCCGTTCCCATGGTTGCTCCGGCGTGCAGAGCAGTGCGCGCGGGCCGGCCAGGGTTACCGGGTCTTTCATCGGGGCAATGTACAAATTTTGCTGTCCGTTCCACCTGCCTGCACAACCCGACCAAATAAAAAACGCCCTCTCGTTCAGTGTGAGCACGGTGCCATCGATGGCCCACCCCCCGGTTTGTATTTCACCACGGCACTGATACCTTCCCCGCGGCTCATCCCCCTCGCATTCCAGGACCCACATCCGGTGGTTTTCATTCCGCCCATCATCCGCCGCGTAATAGATGAACCATTTGCCCCCGATTCGATGCAGTTCCGGTGCCCAAATGGCGTTCCTGTTCCGTCCCGCGACGGGTGCGTTCCAGACACACACTCCGGGATCCTGTCCAATCCCGGTGATGCTTCGCGACCTCCGGATCACGATGCTGCGCTTTTGATTTTTGCTTTCGCAATAGTAGTAAAAACCTTCGTGGTGGATCATCCACGGGTCCGCGGATTCGGGTGGCAATATCGGGTTTATGCTTCGGCCTTTCGCTCTTGACGGGTTTACGGACCTGGACCATTCCCCTGCTCCACCGCAGGAGGAACCCAGACCTGTCCCCGGGGTTCGCCCTGAGACACGCGCAGAGTAGAACTATCAAATTGGCCCCGTCTGTAGGAACGCTCCGAAACTTTTGTAGGTGTTTGTCTGATTGGACAGCATGGAAAATAATGGGCTTGGCATGGAATCCGCGGGTTGCTGAAAAGCGCTCTTTGCGTTTAAACTGCTTCCGTGACCGCGCAACAGCTTCACCTGTTTGATCCGGCCAAGCCGCTGCTCCAGCGTTTTGGACCCGGCTTTTTTAAGGCTGTGCCCTCCAAACCCGGTGTTTACATCATGAGCGGGGAAACCGGTCGCATATTGTATATTGGTCAATCCGGCAACCTGCGCCAGCGACTCGGCTCATACAAAAATGCGCGACCGGATCGCGCCCCACGCAAAATTATCCGGTTGGTTCATGCGGTTCGGGCTTTGGTCTGGGAGGAGTGCGAAACTGTGGCCGACGCCCGCTTAAAGGAAACCCAACTGCTCCGTGTTCATCGGCCCAGATTTAACGTTCAAAATACCTATCCGCGAGCCTATCGTTTCATTGGTTTGCGCACGAATGAAAGCGCAATGGAGTTCAGCTTGGGTGCGGAACCGCACCCGGGCGGAAATAATTACGGCGCCTTTAAGAGTGGCGCAGTGCGGGGATACGGTGCGTTGTTGCGCTTGCTGTGGGCAGCCCTCCATCAACCCGCTTCTCCCCATGAATTCCCCGCCTTGCTTCTGAAGCCGAAGCCGCCCGGCGCTTATGCAATATTTCCCATGCCAAAAACTGCACCCCCGGACTGGGAACAACTGACGGCCGCGTTGCACCATTTACTCGCTGGCGAGTCGGACGAATTCATCAAGACTCTCACCGCTATGCTTCCGGTCGGACCGGAAACTTCAGTCTTTCAACGCAACCTGCTGGCCGCTGACCTGGAAATTTTGACGGGGTTTTATGAACATGGGCCAAAACGAAATCGCGATCTGCGTCTGCGACACGGCCTGACGGGTCCCATCATTCCCCAGGAAACCTTGGACGACCTGCTGGCTCTTACGCCGCCACGTCGCAACACTGTCTCAGTTGAATCCGTTCAGCTTCCCTTGAACCACCTTTTACCCCCACTCTTAAATCCTCCGCATCACTCCGCGCCTGAATCGTAAATGTCGCTGTATTCCCCGTCCTCCAGCGCCATGGCATCCGCCCGCGCCCGTTCCAATCTCTCTCGATTCTGCCGCTCCACCTGTTCGCTGGGCAACTCCACCGGCACCCGCAGGCAAACACTTTGCGTGGGCAATACGGTGTGCCAATCAATCAGCATTTGTTTGTAGGCCTTTCCCACCGGACGAATCTCACGCTTCAGATTGTAAAGTCCGACTGGATTCACATGATAGTTCTCCTCCCGCAACGCCGTATCCCAATCCATCTGGTCGGTCAGCGAATACCAGGTGAAACCCACAATCGGCATGCCGTCATTGCGCACCCGCAGCACATTGGCCCATTCTTTCCACAACCAATAAACCGCCTCATCCCCGTTTGGTCCTTCGGCAATATTCGTCTCCGTATGCATCACGGGCAGCTTGTATCGCTGATAATATTGCCGCGTGATTTCGTTGTACCCAAACACCTCGCCGGAAGCATACGTCCGGCCGTCCGGCGCCACCCGATGTTCGTTGGTCACATAATAATCGTTCCCCATGATGCAATTGTGCTTCAGATTTCGCCGGAGAAAGAAGTGGTATTCGTCCCGCGTCATGCCGTTGTCCATCAAAAATTCATACATTTCCGAACCCACCCGCCGGCCGTAGTTCAAATCGAGTGATAAAAATCTTCGCGCATTCATGATCTCCGCCGGCTTGATTGCCGTGGGATTCTCGGCATGGAAATACTCGGAGGATTCGCTCTGGATAAAAATGGCGTTCGGCTGCTCCTGCAAGATGGCATGCATCGCCAGGACGTTTGCCTTCACAATGTTTTTTAGCGCGGTGACAAAAGCGCGGTCACTGGTCAACTGCTCGTTCCACCAGCCATACCGCGCCGAGAACAACGCGGTAATATACATTTCATTCACCGGTGTATAGAGCTGTATCCACGGAAAACGCTGCGCAAAGACCTTCGCGAACTGGGCAAATAATTGGGGAAAATCCGGATTTTGAAAATTTCCTATCCAGTCAGGCACACCGAAATGGCAAAGATCCACAATCGGAATTATGTCCCGCCTGCGCAAATCGCCAAATGCCAGGTCGGAAAAATCCCAATCAAAACGCCCCACCCCCAGGTAAACCTTATAGAGCGGAATACCGTAGCGTAGAAATCCGATTCCCAATTCTTGTACCTTGTCGAAGTCAACGTTCCACTGGGCGTAATGCCCGCAACGTTCCATTTCATCCACCCGAACCCGCCCCTCCTTGATCGTCGGGGAACTGTTCTCAATCCCGGTGGCAAACATAAATCCCGGACCCATCGAGTAATGTAATCTCCCTTGCCACTACGCCAAAATGATTTTTTCTCCTCTCCCCCGTTCAAATTCCCGGCTCCCCCGCTCGCGTTCTATCCCTCCACCCCCGCCAGAGGATCCAGGCAAAGGCCATCATCATTCCTATCCAGCCGGTCGCTTTTACCACCCCCGCGATTTGCGTATCATGTGCCAGCAACCCCCAGCGGCCAAAAATAGTTGCCCAGTCATGGTCACCTCCTCCCACCAGTGGTAATTCCTGCGTCCGCGCATCCGCCATATAACGTGCGATATTTAACCAGTTTTCAAAAAACCAGATGACCGATCCCGCAAAGGAAATTGCGTCCCGTTTGCGCCAGAACGATGCCGCCAACACCACCGGAAATGTCAGTTGTCCAATGGTGCCTCCATATGTTTCCAACCGGCTGCTGAAAATGCCGACAATCGGATGTCCCGCCTCGTGAAACAAAAGATTGGCATGATCGACGAGAAACACAAAACCAGGTTCCGATTTGAAGACCAGCAACAGAAAGACCACGAACCCGGCCGTAAAACCCAGCAGTTTCGGCTTCGTCACCGCATCCCATTCGTCGCGTTCCATAAACAGGCTATTACAGCAAACCGCGGGCCACTTTTGAACCCTTGCAGCATTAAACCTTCGCTGCTTATCCCAGAAACCAGTTGAGGGAAACTCCCGAACCAATTAATTTAATAATTGCGTGTTCATAAAGTTGAAGCTTGTTTACTGGCTCTTGCTGGGTGTCTCCCTCTCCGGCTGCGTCACCACTCACAAATCTTCAGACCTCAACGCCTATAACCCTGAGTGTCTGATGGCCACTGAGTCTGTCCAGGTTCTGCTGCTTAATGACAACAATTACCAGTGGCGCGTGCAGGTGGAAGTCAACGGCATTCCCGGAACGTTCATCCTCGATACCGGGTCCGATTGCACCATCATTACCCCGCAATTCGCGCGCAAACTTGGTTTATTGGACAACGCAAAAGCGGGTCGGCTCGTCAGTCACGATTCCAAGTCAGGCAAGGTCCGGTTTGCCGACATCACCAGCTTGCACATGGCCGATGTTGACTACATCGGCTTCTATGCTCCCATCCTTGACCTTGACCACATCAACCGGGCGCTGAATACAGAAGTGGCGGGCATTCTGGGCAACAATCTCTTGAACAAAACCGCCTGGCAAATCGATTGGCGGCGAAATACTCTGACCCTGAAATCACTTTCCTCAGAACCACCACCCGATGCCATTCCCATTGTCATCCGCCACAATCGCATCTATCTGACGGTTCTCGTCAACGGTCGCCCAACAGAATTTGCCTTGGATACCGGTGCCTATCGCTCCGTGCTCGCGCATAAGGAACTGGCACGACTTCAGATCCCCGCCGATAAAAGAAGTGAGATCAATGCGCCAAAAATCGACATTAAAGGAGCGCAATACTTCAAGCAAACGCAGGTCCAACTGGACAGCTTTCAGGTCGGGCCGATCCAGCGAACTGATTTCTTCATGCTAACTTGGGACCACAATGCTCTGGGCATGGATTTGCTCTCCTCCTGGATTCTTAAAGTGGATGCGCGGCATCGTTGGCTAAGCTTGACCGATCCCGATGCCACCTCCACCCCGCATTGATTCTCGTGTTTTGGAGCGTCGCCATTGAAAGAGCATCACCATAATGTTTACGTCGTCTTGCTCAATCCAGCCGCCGCCCGGCTTCCAAAAATTCGCGCTGCCAATCCAAACCGTGATCCCGCCAAACCAGCGGTTTACGTCGGCATGACTGGACTTGACCCGCAGGCACGCTTCCAGAACCACAAACGTGGATATAAAGCCGCGGGTATCGTGACCAAATACGGCCTCCGCCTCCTGCCCGAACTTTACGAATACTTGAACCCGATGCCTTTCGAAGCCGCCTCACAAATGGAAAAGGACCTGGCCGCAGACTTGCGCCGACAAGGCTACACAGTGACCGGCGGCACTTGAACGCAAATTATAATGGCCGCCAATCCAGCACTTTCAATTGAATGGTGCGGCGTCCGTTGTATTCATTGACCTGCGGTGCAAAAGCGAGATCAAACCGTCCCACCGGCAAGGTCGTTTCTTTCCCTGCCCCCCACCAAACTGCTTCCTGCGTGATCGCCCCGTCCGTAACCCAAAGTTTCACATGTTGCTTCTCTGCCCCCATCCGCAGCAATGGCCGCGACTGTGTAACGTTCCGCACCATGAACTGGCAGGCAGGATTCCTCTGCCCCATCGGTTTCAACCGGTCCAATTCCTCCAGCCGTTCTAAAGTGATTTCCTTCAGCGTGACTTCGGCATCCAGGCGCAACGTCGGCTGCAGGTCCTCCGGTTTCAGTGCACGTCGGGCCAATTCGTTCAGACGAATCCGAAACGCATCCACATTCTCCGCCTGAATGGTCAATCCCGCTGCCATCGCGTGCCCCCCATGTCGCACCAGCAGGTCCCCGCATTCGCGCAAGGCCGCCGCCAGATCAAAACCCGCAACGCTCCGCCCGGAACCGCGCCATTCCCCGCCTTCACCACCCACAATGAACGTCGGCCGGTAAAACTGCTGCAATACGCGCGAAGCCACAATCCCCACCACGCCGACGTGCCATTGCAACTGTCCCTCCACGATTACAAAATCTGTCTCCGGATTAAACTTCGCCCGCACCGCACCAATCGCTTCCTCGGCAATTCCCCGCTCAATCTTCTGCCGTTCGCGGTTGCGCAGATCAAGGCTGGCCGCAATCGGTTCTGCCGTCGCCAGATCCGTGGCCATAAGCAAATGCAAGGCTTCCTCGGCATTTTCGATTCTTCCTGCCGCATTCAGCCGGGGCGCAAGTTGAAAACCAACTTCGTACACTCCGGGTGGCGTGGTAATTTGCGCCACTTTCTTGAGTGCCGCCAATCCGGGGCGGCGTGTCGTGTGCAATCGTTCCAACCCCATCGATACCAAAATCCGGTTCTCTCCCGTCAAAGGCACCAGATCAGCAATGGTCCCCAGCGCCACCAAATCCAACAGCGGTCGAATGTCGAAGCTCTCTGCCGCTGCCAAACCAAGTTCCCGCCCTCGCTTGACCAGGGCATGCGCCAGCTTGAATGCCAGCCCGGCCGAGCAAAGCTCACGAAACATCACATTGGATTCTTTGGCCCCGGCCTCGCTTCCCCATTGCGGATTAACGAGCGCGCTGGCCGCAGGCGGCGGTGTCGATATCTGATGGTGATCCAACACCAGCACATCCACTCCCTTTTGCCGCAACCAATCTATCGCGGTCACGGCGGTGGAACCGCAATCCACCGCGAGCAACAACGTGGTGGGATATTTACGTAAACAATTTTCCACTCCATCCTGACTCAGCCCGTAACCTTCCTCCATCCTGTGCGGCAGATAAAAATTCACCGTCCAGCCCAGCGCACGCAGGGTCTCCACCAGCAAGGCTGTGGACGTCACTCCATCAACATCATAATCGCCAAAAATCGTCAGCGGCTCTTTGCCTTCGTGCGCCCGATATAGACGCTCCACCGCCATCCTCATGTTCGGCAGCAGGAAAGGATCCGCCAGTTGTTTTAAACGCGGCTCCAGGAATGCAGCTATGGCTTCCGCCTCGCTTAATCCGCGATTGACCAGGCATTGACCCAGCAGGGGCGATATCCCCAGCGCCGACGCCAATTGACCTGCCAGCAACGGTTGGTCTGGAGCCAGCGACCAGCGAAATTTCATGGCTGCTTTGCCTTGTTCGCTCGCGCTCGGGTTTCCTCCTCGCGCCGCGCCACAATGATCGAGACCAAAATCGCCGCCGCAATAATGCTCATCACCACCGCCAGCGAAGTGCTGTCCGGGATGTCCAACTGGAACCAGCGCGGGGCATGCTCATGCGGGTCAATCAACATTTTTACTCCAATAAAAACCAACACCACGGAAAGTCCGACTTTCAAATATCGAAACAGCCCGATGGCGCCGGCCAGCACAAAGTAAAGCGAACGCAGGCCAAGGATCGCAAACACATTCGAGGTAAAAACGATGAACGGCTTGCGCGTGACACCGAAAATTGCAGGGATGGAATCAACCGCAAAAATCAAATCCGTGGTTTCCACCATCAGCAGCACCAGAAACAACGGCGTCAACATCCTGCGCCCCAAGGCTGCCCCGCCCGCTCGGGTCAGAAATCTCTGGCCATCAAAGTCAGTTGAAATTGGAAACAGCCTTTTGGCAGTGCGCACAATGATGTTCTTGTCCGGATCCACATCCCCATCTTTGGCAAAAAGCATTTTAATTCCCGTCAGTACCAGGAACCCGCCAAAAAAGTATAACAACCAGTCAAACCGCGTAATCAGTGCCACCCCCAGCCAAATCATTATCCCGCGCATCAGCAACGCCCCGAGAATGCCCCAAAAAAGCACCCGATGCTGATATTCCGACGGCACGCGGAAGTAGGTGAAAATCAGCGCAATCACGAAGACGTTGTCCATCGAAAGCGAAACCTCGATGAAATAGCCGGTGAAAAACTCCAGCGCCTCCTTCTTGCCACGCAACGGAACCAGGAGGGCCGCAAACAGCAGCGAAAGGGTGACCCAGATGAGCGTCCACATCAACGCTTCCTTGAATTTGACGACGTGCGCCTCCCGATGGAACACGCCTAAATCCAGCGCCAGAAAAACAAGGACGCACAGAATAAAACCTACCCAGTGCCATGGGGTGATTTCAACCAGCGCCAGCATGGGAGTGGTTTAGGACCGCGACGCCGCCGTGTTTTCCATCACCACCTGGGTGCTGGTCTTGGGCCGCGCCCCTTTATGCCACCAGAGAACAAGCGCGCTGGCGATGTAGATACTGGAATAAGTGCCAGTGATGATTCCCACCAGGAAGGTGAACGCAAAATCATTGATTGCGCCGCCGCCAAAAAGGTAGAGCGACATCGTGGCAATAAAAACGGTCCCCGAAGTGATAATCGTTCGGCTGAGCGTCTGGTTGAGCGCCTGGTTGATGAGGTCCTTAAAGCTCCCTCGCACACCCAGTTTCAAATCTTCGCGAATACGATCGAAGATCACGATGGTATCGTTGATGGAGAAGCCAATGATGGTCAGCACGGCTGCAACCATCGTGGCGTTGAATTGACGCCCATGCACCTCGAACAAACCGGTCAGGCAATACACGCCAATTGTCATCAACACGTCGTGCAGTACGGCCACCACTGCGCCAACCGCAAATGAAAACTCGTAGCGGAACGCCACGTAAACCAGAATGCCGACTAGCGAAAGCAGGCTCGCAACCACGGCCGCGTACTGAATTTCTGCGCCGATGGTCGGTCCGACTTTGTCCAGGGCAATCCGTTTAAACTTGGCATCAGGAAAATCCTTTTCTAGCGTGCTCTGCACCTGTTCCGCAGTGCCGAAAGCCGAGGTAACTCGCAACTGTTCATTGCCGCTGCTTTCCTTTTGATATTGGATCAACGGATCAATTACCTTCGCATCCTTCGTTAATGCTGCACGCAACTTCTGGCTGTCAACCTTTTGGCTAAACTGCATTGTCAGGTTGTCACCGCCGACGAAATCCACGCCAAACATGTTGTTGCCACGAACAAAAATCCCATAGCCGAGACCAATTAGAATAATGGTCCAGGAAAGGATGAATGCCGGCTTGGCCAGCTTCATGAAATCCAGCTTCGTTGACCGGATAAAATGCAACATTGGCAGCGACTTGAGCCAGTTCTTGGCCAGGAGAAAATCAAAAATCAATCGCGTCACCACCAGCGCGGTGAACAAACTCGCCGCCACACCGATCGTGAGCGTAACACCGAAGCCCTTGATCGGCCCTGTGCCCATGAAAATTAGAATGATGGATGAAATCAGCGTCGTGACGTGCGAGTCAAAGATGGTACCGAACGCCCGGTCATAACCCGCCGCCAAAGCGCCCCGCAACGATTTGCCTTTCGCCGACTCTTCTCGGATACGCTCGAAAATCAGCACGTTTGCATCCACCGCCATGCCGATGGTCAGCACAATACCGGCGATACCCGGCAACGTAAGCGTCGTGCCCACCGAGCACATGACCCCCAGCAAAATGATGATGTTGGTGATCAACGCCACATTGGCCACCACACCCGCGAACAGGTAATAGATGGCCATGAACGCCGCCACCGCAATCGTTCCGTAAATAGCCGAGTAAAACCCGCTCTTGACCGTATCTTTACCCAACGTGGGATCCACACTGCTTTGCGAAAGAGGGATGAGTGGGGCCTGCAGTGGATTCTCCAATGCGCTCGCCAGGTTAAATGCCTCCTTGTCGGTAAACGACCCTGTAATCTGCCCGCGTCCTCCCGTGATCGGAGTATTGATCCGCGGGGCCGATTGCAGTTCGCCATCCAGCACGATCGCCAGGGACTGACCCACATTGTCCGTCGTTAGTTGCCCAAAGATATCCGCGCCTTCGGAATTTAACGTAAAATCAATTTCCGGCTCTCCCAGCGGGCTGCGACCCACGCCTGCGCTCTTGATGTATTTGCCGGTCATCTCCGGTTTCCGTTTCACCAGATACGAGTTTACCCGGGTCGTGCCATCGGCCGCCGTTTCCTTCTTTCTCAACACCTCGTATCCCGGCTCGGTCAAACCCTGCGCGATTAAATTGGCGCTGTCCGGATGAACCATGCGGAATTCAAGGAAGGCTGCTTTCTGGATTTGTTCTGTCGCACTTTCCTTGTCCGCTTCTGAAAGACCAGGCAATTGAATCAGGATGCGATTATTCCCTGCCGGTTGAATCACCGGTTCCGCCACGCCAAATCGGTCCACTCGCTTGCGCAATACTTCCACCGCTTGCGAAAGCGCCAGATCCTTGTTTGCCAACGCCACGCCGTTGGTGTCCAGCTTGCTGGTATCCATGCCCACCAGAAATGAGGTGCCCCCCTGCAAATCCAAACCCAGCTTGATCTTGCCCGCCGCCGCTCGCTGCATTTGATCCAGGACTGCGCGTGTGGGGTTCATTTCACCCTTGACGTCGTACTCCGGAAAATAACGGGTGATATCGTTCGTGCCCACCGCATCGACCAGATTGGCAAAGGAAGACCGGTCGGGTTTGTCCTTTTGGAGCTTATCCAGCCGCTCCACTATATTGGTATATGCCGCGTCGGTTCTAATGGCCTGTTTCTTGAACTCCTGGGCCATGTCCCCGCTCATGGGCGGATACATCTCGTAAAACGACCAAAAGATGACCGCGAGAACAAAGACGAATTTCCAAAGATTATTTCGATTCATGACGCTTGCTTAAGATTCACTGGATTCACCGCCAGACCGTTCGGTAATTTCCGAGACGGCTGATTTAAGGACTTCAAGTTTGGTTTCCGCCGAACGAAGGGCGACCGACTTATCCTTCACACTCACCACGGTTCCTACTATGCCACTGCTGGTAATGACTTTGTCACCCGGGCGGAGTGTATTGAGCAAGGCGGCGTGCGCCTTGGCCTTTTTGGCCTGCGGCCGGATCATGATAAAGTAGAATACCACAATCATCAAGCCGATCGGCACAAACATCGCCCAACCCGGCTGTTGCTGCGTGGCAGCATCGCCCAAAATCGCCGTCCCAGTGTTCAAGTTCATAGCTTCAAATATAAAGTGAGCCGTTAAATCTAAGGATGTGAACGCATTTGGCAAGCGTTATAAGAGCACTTTATAATACCCTCCCCATGGCCGCTAGGGGCAATTTCCCGCTTTTGCACCCTGCCCGACGCCAATTTTGCCCCTTTAAGACCATAAAAAGAATAGTTTTGCTTCGCCGCCCCCTGCCAGTTACCCTCGCCCCGTTGCCGTTATTCAAACCATGAACCTCTTTTCCAGTGTGCGGGTTCGTTTGGTGGGGATTGTCTTTTTGGCCGTCGCCCCGGCCTTGGTGCTTCTGATTTATACGGATTCCTCCTGGGTCGGCTTTGCCATCGGGCTGCTGGCTTTGGGCGCCGCTTGGTTCGGCGGCGAGATGTTTATCCTGCGCCAGGTCAAGGCTCTGCACTCTGCCGTTAAAAGTTTCGCCGCCGGCAACCTCGGCAGCCGCACCGGCTTGCTCAGCGAAACCACCGAACTCGGCGAACTCGCCCACGCCTTTGACCAAATGGCCGAATCCCTCGAACTTCAAATCCACGAACGCGAACACAGCGAACGCGCCCTCCTCAACCGCGCCCATCAGCAGACCGTCATTGCCGCCTTGGGTCAATTTGCCCTTGTCACCTCTGACCTCTCCGCCCTCCTCAATCAGGCCGTCATGCTCATCGCGCAAACGTTGGAGGTCGAGTATTGCAAGGTCATGGAACTCCAATCCGATCGTGAAATATTTCTCCTCCGCGCTGGGATCGGCTGGAAGGATGGCTGGGTCGGCAAAGCCGAAATGGACGCCGGTCGCGAATCCCAGGTCGGCTTCACCCTGCTCTCCGGCGAACCGGTCGTGGTCGCCGATACGCGTCAGGAAACTCGTTTTAATATTCCCGAACTGCTCCTGGAACACGGGGTCATCAGCAGTGTGACGATTGTTATCCAAGGCCATAATCGTCCCTTCGGTGTGCTCGGCGTGGATACCACCCGGCCTCGGGAATTCTCCGAGGAAGAAGTCCACTTTCTCCTCGCCGTCGCCACCATTCTGGCCATGGCCGTGGAACGCCAGCGCACCGAACCCGAGTTTCAAAAGCTCGCCGCCTTTGCCAAATTTAATCCCAACCCCGTCCTCGAATTTTCCAACGATGGCCAGCTTACCTTTTTCAATGACGCCGCCCAAAAAATGGCGAACCTGCTCGGCCAACAACATCCTGAAGCCGTCCTGCCGCCCGGCACTGTCGGCCTCGTTCAAACCTGTCTTGCCACCGGCCGAAACCGCCTCCACTTGGAGACTCGCAGCGGCAACCACATCCTCACCTGGTCCTTTTATCCCATTACCGCCAGCGCCGTGGTCCATTGCTACGTGGAAGACACCACCGAACGCAGCAGCCTCGAGGAACAGTTGCGCCAGGCTCAAAAAATGGAATCCGTGGGCCAATTGGCCGCGGGCGTTGCGCATGACTTCAACAACATCCTCACCATCATCCAGGGACATTCCGGACTGTTGATGTCGCGCCCCAATCTTTCCCCGGCCATGACCACCTCCATCCAGGCCGTTTCCTTCGCGGCGGAACGCGCCGCCAGCCTTACCCGGCAATTGCTTATGTTCAGCCGCAAGCAGGTCATGCAGCCCAAGCCGCTCGACCTTAAGGAAATCGTCACCAACATGAGCAAGATGCTCCAGCGGCTCCTCGGCGAAACCATCACCCTCACCTGCAAATCCACCCCCCAGCTTCCCACCATTCACGGCGATGGCGGCATGATGGAGCAAATCCTGATGAATCTCGCCGTCAACGCCCGCGATGCCATGGTCAAAGGCGGCGAACTCCTTATCCGCACCGATCCCATTCAGGTCAACGATGCCTATGTCAACCACCACGCGGACGCCCGTCCCGGCCTTTTCGTTTGTTTGCAGGTCACTGACACCGGCACCGGAATGGATGCCGCCACCATGAAGCGCATCTTCGAGCCATTCTTCACCACCAAGGAAGCCGGCAAAGGCACCGGCCTCGGTCTGGCCACGGTTTATGGCATCGTCAAACAACACTCCGGCTGGATCGCCCTTGAGAGCCAGCTCGGCAAAGGCACCACCTTCAAAATTTTCCTGCCCGCCACTTCCAAACTGATGCCCGAATCCACCGAGGGCACCACCATCACCGTCAAGCCGGTGCGCGGCGGACACGAAACCATCCTCGTCGTCGAGGACGAACCCGTTCTCCGCGACCTCGCCCAACTCATCCTCCAGGATTGCGGTTACCGCGTCCTGGACGCCGGCTCCGGTGTCGAAGCCCTCACCGTCTGGCAACGTCATCAAAGCGCCATTGACCTGCTCCTCACCGACATGATCATGCCCGATGGTCTCTCCGGCAAAGACCTCGCCGAGTCGCTCGTCAGCAACAAGCCCACCCTCAAGGTCATTTTCACCAGCGGCTACAATGTTGAAGATATTCGTGCCGACCTCGCCAACAAGAATGGCACCCGCTTCCTCCAAAAACCTTACAGCCGTTCCACCCTCGCCCAAGCCGTCAGAGAATGCCTCGACTCCTGAGCCTTTTCCCTTCTCTTCTCGCTCGTGAGTTCGCTCAACGTTGCTCCAAAGCCACCCGCTTTTCCATCTGCAACGAACCCAGAAAACCCCTGAAAATAATCTGTTCTGCCGCAAACTTCGGGCTTGCAGCAGCTAATGAGAGTTCAACCTGTGCGCCTTGAACCGTTATAAAAGCTGTCCGCGTCGTCAACTTCGATTGATACGCTGTGGCGCGTTCCACATCGAAATAATATCCGCTCCCAATGCCGGAATAACATACCATCGGCTGGGGAATCTCACTCCCGGGATACTGGTCCTGCACCTGTTTTTGCAGTTGCTCCATTGTTGGTTCCCGCTCCACCGCATCGCGCGCATTGATTTTGATCGTGATCAGGCATCGACTATCCTTGAAACTGATCCTGACGACCCCTTTCTCATCCATTTGTGCGATCGAATCCTGCGGCGCGATGAAAACCAGCTCATTAACCTCGCCTTGAATGGCATAGGCATTCACCTTCCCCCGCTCCGGTATCATTACAAAGGTTTTTATCAGTTGCGGCCTCGCTCCAGCGGGTAACACCAACGAGAGTATCAAAAAGCTGAGCGGTAGAATTCTTGCGATCACAATAAAATAATAATCAAACCATTTAGGGAATTCCCGCCGTCTGCATCGACCAATTCATCCGTTCGAGAAAAAGAATTTGCGGTGTTCCCGGCGGCAGCTTCGTGTTATCATAAAAATTCTTGTCAAAAGCCCAGTTCCGTTTGGGCGGAGAATACACATCGCCGCCGCCCCAGGGAGCTTTCGCCGTCCGGCTGTCGAACATCACCACCATTGAGCCGTTATACCAAAACTTGCTGCTGCTCCAATCTTCCAGGAACCGGGGAAAGTTTTCCACCCCGCCGCTATAGCTGCCGCCGCCCGTCGGCACAATGCCGCCGAGAAACGCCGCGTTCACTGTGGTGTCACTCGCGTTGCGCGTGCCCGTGGTCAACTTATTCCCGCTGTTTGCATCGCTCCAACCCGTGGAGAGTATGGTAATCGCATCCCCGATTATCGCTGCCGGGAGTGTGTTCGCCGTGTCGTTCACCCCGGCTGAAGTATGCACGCCATCGGCTGTCGTATTGTAATTTCCCTGCACATAAATCGGGTCCGGGGTCGTAATGGTCAGGCCTCCGTTGGGCAACTGAGCGCCATTTACCAACTTTATCCCCGGTTCCACCGGTGTTGTGCTCGATCCGTTCTTCCGCACTGGCGACCGCATGTCGTCCACATAGACGATATTCGGGGTCGATTTGCCAACCAGTTTTGCGGTAAGTGGATTTGTTGACGACTGTGCCCAAGTTCTAAATTTGCCCACGTCAATCTGTGTGGCTTGCACGGTGATATTCTCCCGCTTGTTCACAAACGTGACGTTCGTATCCATGAAGTTCTTCCACTGCGTCTGTGGAACCGCCGTGGCTTGATTATCCGCCTGCACGCCACTCGTGACCGTAACCTTGTTGTCGGTGACAGTAATAATCACATCCGCTTTGTTATAAAACCGGTTCGTCCCCATCGCGGAAGCGGGGTCCTCTCCGCTTGGCGGTATCTTCAGCACTTCAAAAACATTGTCCGGCGTGTTGTTGGTGCCGATGGGCAGGTTTAATGTGCTGGTCCCGCTGTCATCCTGACCCTTAAACGTCAGATTCGGCGAATTGGTGATTCCGCGATTCCCCAGCGGATCGCCCGGCTTGAATGTCGCATAATTGGTTCCCGAAGCCGTGACATCGTTTGAGAAAACCAGCGAAGTTGTTGGCAACGTGAATATGTCGCCATTGGAATGCACCCTGCCCGTGATCACCATCGCCGGGCTTGGATTTATTTCCAAATCCAGTGTGTAAAAAATCGCGAACTGAAAAAGCGGGATCGACTCCACCGCCACATCCTGCCGAATACCCGCTACAATGTTGCCGTAACGGCTCGGCGTATATGTTGCATCTGAACTAATTCGATAGATGGCACGATTCCCACTGAGCCCTTTATACTGTCCGTCCAAAATGGCGTACGCCGACGGCGAAATCCGGCTCACGTAGGTGGAGGCCGACCCATCCTGTGGATTTCTAAAGGCATAATTGCCCCAATACGCATTGTCCCCCGCCGTGGGCACATTCGTGCGATAACTCGCCAGATTCTTAAAAGTGGCTGCCTCCCCGCCTCTCAGGTAATCGCGTGAGATGCGCACCAAAACTTTTTCCGTCGCCGCTTCAGCGGCCGCGGAGCTGGTGTAATATTCATTGTTGCGGTCCGTCAACCGGGAACTCTCCGCCGTCCAGTTGAGCACTCCCGCCAGGATTAACAGAATCAATCCCAGAAACACCATGACCAACAGCAACGCATATCCACCCCGGTCCGTGCGGCATTTTGCATGACTTGTCTTCATAATCAATACAGCGTTCGACGGGTAATCCGTGTGTGCAACTGATAGAAATCATAATAATTTCCCGGACCAATTTTTACAATCGGGTACTCAATTTGATAAAACTGCAGTGTCACGCCAATAACCCGGTTATTGAAATTGTTGCTGAGCGTGTTGCCATAGGAATCTTCCGACGAAAAAATCGGCACTATATTGGTTATACCCCCCAGCATGACCGGATTGGCATTGATGCCGTCGGTTGAACGCAACAGCTTCGTATAATTCGCGCTCGCTGCATTGGTTTCGTAAAAATATCGGATCCAAATGCTGGTGTTGTTCGTGGGATAAATCTGAATCGCATTGCCTAGCTGCAGCGCATTCGTGCCCGCCTCGTTAAAATTGGTTAATGTCCCATCCCCAACCTTGATCCGGTTTGCCGATCGGATTTCATCCGTGAGTTGAATGACCGCTTTCCGCGCATCATCCGTTGCCCCCAGCTTGACCCTGGTAATTTGATGCAGATTCAAACCGAAGAGATAGCCGTACAAAATTCCACCCATCAGCAGCATGAACACCGCAAACGTGATGATCGTCTCCGCCAGGGTAAACGCGCCTTCGCATTGTCCGCTGCCATCACACCTGCTGTTCGTGGGCGACAGAAGTTTCATTGGTTTGGTGCCCGCAGCGTCGCCACGGTGTTGGTGAATACCCCGGACGGGACGCCGGATTTTATGAACGTCCACGTGCAATCCACCCGGATCATTTTCAAAGGATAAGGATTGGTGGAAAGGTTGAGGATCGTCCATGTGTTCGTCGCGTATGTGATTTTGCCCCCGGCCACCGGCACATCCAGCATATTGGTCCCCACTGTTGGAAATTTGGCTGCTGTGCAATTATCCACGGGGGTCGCGGCTTGCGGGTCCCAGTTCGCCGCCCGGGCCTGTTCCAAGCCCTGCTGTGCGAGGCTTTGGGCTGCCAGATTGTAAGCCGACCATTCCGATCGTTGCGCCGACTGGGTAAATCCCATAATGACCCCCGCAAAAAGGAGCGCCGATATTGCCAGTGCCACTATGACTTCAACCAGCGTGAATCCACTGGAAACCTGAGATGCTTGTTGCCTGCGAGGAAACGTCATGACTGCAAAGTTGTCTGTGAGATGGCCAATATTTGATCAGCCATTTGCCGGTTCATCTGAGCTGTTACTTTTAACCATTCGCTACTGAGCATCGCGCATGCCAGCCCTATTCTCATACGTGCAACACAGTAAATGGACATTGCATTATTGAGAATCGCCTTAAAAAAGGGCACGCCGTCCCGCATCTGGACAACATCGCTCGCCGCGCCGTCTCGTCGCGCCGAAGCCTTGGGCGTAGGCGGAAGCCGAAACACCCACAGCATCCTCGTCCTTGCCACCAACTCAAAACAACCACGGACCCAACCATATTGGTAGGAGACGACGTGCGGAGGCTCTGAAATCTCCCCGCCAAGAAACACCCACCACCCCGAAGGCCGGTGGCAGAACCATGTCAAAAGTCGTGGCATAAAAAAATTAACCCTTAATTTAACTTAACCAGCCTTGACTACCCTTAAGGCCACCTTGACCAGCCTTAAGGCCCAATGACCACCTTGACTGATCCTTAAGTTATCTTGTTTTACCTTGTTATTCATAATGACCCGTCCCCGATGTAGTGGCAGGCGTCCCGCCCGCCGGCCCCGTGCGTCCTCGCTTGTCCATGCCGTCCATGTCCGTCCATGTCCGTCCGTGGTTAAACTCCACCTCCGACAGCCCGAAACGCCGGCCTCCAGTCGTCGTCGCCATATCGCTTCCGTCCCCTCCGCGTCTCTGCATGAGAACCTCCAACTTCCACACTCCGAACTTATGTCTGTTCATGGTGTCCATCACACCAGAAACGCAAACTCTTGGATGTCGCTCGTGTCGCTCCTGTCGCTCAGCTTTTTCGAAGAAAAATCCGTGAATCTCCTTTATTTGCAGCCTCTTGCTGCGTTTCAACCTGCTTATTTCCAAAATTCCTATTTTTTTCTTCAATCAAAAACTCTTCCCCGCCTTCGTGCTCTTCGTGCTCTTCGTGGTGAAACTCCCTTCCCCATCCCTTTTCCCAATCAAAAATCGCAAATCGCAAATCAAAAATCTTCCCGTAATTTATTGCATCGCCATTCCCGCCTCCCCCGCGTATCTTTACCGTAGTGAAACTGCTACAAAGCCAAATCTGGAATCAGGGCGATCAATACCTCCAAATCGTGCATCTCGAGCGATTGGAAGTGGAATACAAAGCCTTTAAAAACCTCGCCACCCGCCGCGGCACCCATCATCACGTCAGCAAAAAAGAATTCTGCCGCCTCCTCAAACACGCCACCCTCCTTTCCCCCGAAGAAATCCAAAAAGCCCGGATCCAATAGGCAATACAGGCACGCCCCTTGCACATTCAAACAGTCTTCAGCCAACCATCATTGGCCAAACCACCCTTGCGCAGCACTAACTGAGTGACCCCGAAGGGGTCCCAGCTCACTAGTGTCCAAATTAGGTTTTGAAAATGAGTGAAAAGGATCTCCGTCTTTGGTGAGAATGAGGGTGAAAATTGAAACCTAAACCCATCATCAACGGAGAT
>JAQGPA010000040.1 GCA_028293325.1 Pedosphaera sp.
AAAATCATATGGCCGCTTTGCTCGCCGCCAAAGTTGAAGCCGTTGCGCAACATCTCATCGATGACGTTTTTGTCGCCCACTCCCGTCCGCACGGTCTTGCCGCCGCACGATTGAATGAACGCATCCAGACCGGCATTGCTCATCACGGTGGTCACCACGGTTTTTTCCGCCAAGCCGCCTTGCTCGATCATGTCCCGCGCGGCAATCGCCATCACATCATCCCCGTCAATCATCGTGCCGGTCTCATCGCACAGCAACACGCGGTCCGCATCGCCATCGTGCGCGATGCCAATATGCGCCTGGTGTTCCCGCACCTTGGCGCACATCTGCTCGGGATGCATCGAACCGCATTCCTTGTTGATGTTCGTGCCGTCCGGCTGGTTGCCATACACGATCACCTCGGCGCCCAACTCACGCAGCACGCACGGTGTGGACTTATATGACGCGCCATGCGCGCAATCCACCACCACCCGCATTCCTTCCAGCGTCATGCCGCGCGGAAACGAAGCCTTGGCATATTCAATGTAACGTCCCAATGCATCGTCGATGCGTACCGCCTTGCCAATCTCTCCCGCCGTCGGGCGGATATTCTCAATCTCGCCGCTGAACACCAACCCTTCAATTTGCGCCTCAATCCGGTCATCCAGTTTGTAACCGTCCGCCCGGAAGAACTTGATGCCGTTATCATCATAGGGATTGTGCGAGGCCGTGATGACAATGCCCGCATCCGCCCGCAAGCTGCGTGTCACATAGGCCACACCCGGCGTGGGCAGCGGTCCGATGAACAACACATCGACTCCCATCGACAGGATGCCCGAGGAAATGGCGTTCTCAAGCATGTAACCGGACAACCGTGTATCTTTGCCGATGACGATTTTATGTTTACCCCGGCCGCGCGAGCGGGTTTCGAGGTTCTTAAAAACGTGACCGGCGGCGCGGCCCAGTTTCAAGACGGTTTCCGCGGTGACTGGTTCAACATTCGCGCGGCCACGAACACCGTCGGTGCCGAATATTTTCTTGGGGGAGCTCATGAGATATAAATAAGCTTGGGGTTCAAATCATTTCGTCGTGGTGATGCGTTCCACGTTAATGACGGCAGGTCTAAAACTGACCACTTTAAAATCATTGGTCACCCGGACCTGGACATCCTTGCGGACCTCCTTTTCATCCTCTATTTTCGTCAGATCCACAAACGCGGTGATTTGCTGGTCCTGCAATTTTTCAAGTTCATCCGCCCCGCCGCTCACTGTGACGGACACCGTTGGCGGGTTGAGCCGGAACTGGTTGGTGTTATACGGCGACATCATCAGCGTAATTGGCACTGCCGGAAAAGCCCGCGTGCTCACGGTGACCACTGGTGATTGCGCGGTCTGCGACTGGTCCTTCTTCAGGAGGGTCTCAATCGTGAACCATGCCAGTGCCGCCAACAGCAGCGAGAGCAGCTTCCACCAAAAATTGTGCAGAATGAGATCGCGCTTGGCCATGGTGCTTAATCGGTTTTCACCTTCTGGACCGCCGCTGAACGCAGGGTGTGCCGGTCAGCGGACCACCTTCGGAACCGGTCCACCAGGCTGTTCTGATCGGTGCGCTTCACCAGTACCGAGGTCAGGAATGCCCGCAACTCCTCCTGGCTTACCCCGCGCGTCAACTGGCCCTTATACGCGTATGAAATCAAACCGGTTTCCTCGGACACCACCACCACCATTGCGTCCGTCTCCTCGCTTAACCCAATCGCCGCCCGATGCCGTGTCCCGAGCGACTTGTTCAAATCCTGTCGTTGTGTGAGCGGAAAAATACAGGCCGCAAACGCCACCCGGTCGCCCTGGATGATTACCCCGCCATCATGAATCGCGTTGTTCGGAAAGAAAATCGTCTCCAGCATTTCCGGCGTCGCCTCGCAATCGACGACAATGCCCGACTCCACCACCTCCTGCAGTTGAATCGACTGTTCCAGCGCAATGAGCGCGCCGATGCGGACTTCGGACAAGCGTTCGACCGTCTGGATGATCACCTCAATATTCTCGCGCTGCTCCCGCGCCGTGTAAAACAAACGCAGGTTCCCCAATTCCGACAACATGCGCCGGAGTTCCGGCTGGAAAATCACCAGGATGGCGAACGCCGAGAACGCAAAGAAGTTCCGCAGCAACCAACCCACCACTTCCAGCTGCAGGGCCCAAGTAATGAACGTGAAAGCCAGCAGGACCAGGAAACCGAGAACCACCGACCACCCGCGCGTCCCCCGCACGAACATGAAGGCATAATAAATGCCCACCGCGAGGAGCAGAATCTCCAACGCGGGACGCCAGACACCATGCAAATAGTTCCAGTTTAATGTCCAGTTGTTCATCATTTAAAGGCCGCCACGGCCTCCGTCATACGCAATGCCTGCACGGTGGCCGCCACATCATGCGTGCGAAACATCTGCACTCCTGCCGCCGCCGCCAGCGTGGTGCAGGCCAACACCGCCGGCAACCGGTCGCCCGCCGTCGTCCCCAGTAATTTGCTGACAAAAGATTTACGCGAAACGCCCAGCAGCAACGGCCGCCCTAATCTTGTAAAACTCCCCAGCCCCGCGAGCAACTGCAAATTATGTTCCAAGGTCTTCCCGAAGCCGATTCCAACATCCAACATCACCTGCTCCCGCGCAACTCCAACCGCCGCCAGTTTCGCCAGCCGTTCCGCGAAAAACTCGCCGACCTCCCGCACCACGTCGGCATAAACCGGGTTTGCCTGCATCGTTTGTGGCGTTCCCTGCATGTGCATCACCACGTAACCCACACCCGACTCCGCCACCAACCGCCACATCGCGTCATCCGTCCGATTTGCGCCCACGTCGTTAACGATGCTCGCCCCCGCCGCGAGCGCTGCCCGTGCCACCGCCGGTTTGACGGTGTCGATCGAAATGGGCTGCTTGATTTTCCCCGCCAACGCTTCAATCACCGGAATCACCCGTCGCAATTCCTCCGCTTCGCTCACCGGTTCCGCCTTGGGCCGCGTCGATTCACCGCCCACATCAATGACATCCGCTCCCTGCGCCACCAGTTCCAGCGCGTGTGCCACCGCCGCCGCCGGGTCAAAAAAGTTGCCGCCGTCGGAAAACGAATCCGGCGTCACGTTTACCACGCCCATCACCAGCGCCGGGCGCGGAAACGTAAATTCAAATTGGCGGGCCCGTAAAATCATATCCCCAATCTCGCTGGAAAAGCAGCCGATTTCCCCGTTTACTTTGGCGCCTGGATCAACTCGATCTCGTACCCTTCCGGCGCATCTACAAAGGCAATCCCGCCGCCGTCCGGCCGCAGATGCGGGCCGTCCGAAAATTTATAACCTTGGGCGGCGAGGTGTTTGCCAAACTCCTCCAGGCTGTCCACGGAAAACGCCAGATGCGTCAGGTCAGTCTGCACCTGTACCGGGCCGCTGGCGGGAAAATGGCAAAGCTCGATCAATTCCTCGCTCTCCGGCGCCTTCATGAACACCAGTTCGGAGCCGCGCGGCGATTTATGCCGCCGCGTTTCCTCCAACCCCAGCACGTCGCGATAAAACTTCACCGTGCGTTCCAGGTCATTCACGCGATATCGCGTATGCAACAGCTTTCTGACGGTCTTCATGCCTCCAGCATACGCCGCCGGAGATGCAAAGCAACCGCGCAAATCCGCTGTCCGGAGCAGGTAAGTGAATAACCGCTTGCCCTGCGGGTTCCTTTTCGTTAGGAAATCTCTGTGTTCAATTTCAGGCTCTGGCTTTTGGCCGCGTTTCTGCCGGTCTGTTTCGGCGCCGGGCTTGCCCATGCACAAATCGACCCCACCAAACGCGAGTTGATCCAACTCGGTTACAATCAGCCGCTGCAAGGCCACGCTCCCATTGCCGGTTACGCTTTTTATTACTATAATCAACCCGGCTTTCTCCGCACCAACCTCACGCTCCGCCTCGCGGTCGCCCCGGTTTATGTCGATTCCGAGCTCGGCATCGCCAACACGATCGGACCCTATACGGATCTGGGCTTCGGCCTCGCCGGCGGCGGCTTTGCCGACAGTTATTCCGAAATCCGGCAGGGCAAATATTTGCGCGAAGAATCCTTCACCGGCAATGGCGGCCAGGTTTCCGCCAGTATTTATCATCGGTTCAACCCCGACCAGCGCATCCCGCTCGCCGGCATCTTTCGCACCGAGGTGGCTTTTGCAGACTACGAACGGGATGATACAACCGCCCCCACATTTGTCCTGCCCCGGGACCAAACCAGTTTTAACATCCGCACCGGCTTTCGCTGGGGTGGCAAGGAACCGCTGCTCGCCCCGGATGTCGGTCTGGAATTATCCGTTTGGTATGAAGGCAAGTTCCGGCCCAATGCGGGAGCTTACGGTTTTTCCGACGATCGCCGGGTCGAATCCGCTTCCCACCTGTTCTGGGCGCGCGCCCTCTTTGCCTATACCCTGCCGGAACGGAAGGACAATTTCATGTTCAGCGTCACTGCCGGCACCAGCATCGAGGCTGACCGCTTCAGCGCCTACCGCATCGGCGGCAATCTGCCGCTCGCCTCCGAATTTCCCCTGAGCATACCAGGTTATTTTTACCAGGAACTCAGCGCCAGCCGCTTTGTGCTCCTCAATGGCACCTATTACATGCCTTTGGACGCTCACAAACGTTGGGAACTCACGGCGGTGGCCAGCACCGCCGCAATCGATTATCTCACTGGCTTGCAGCAACCGGGCCATTGGAACTCCGGCGCCGGTGGCGGCATTACCTATCATGCCAGCTCACAAGCCTGGCGAATTTTTTTGGGTTACGGCTATGGGTTCGATGCCATCCGCACCGGTGGCCGCGGGGCCCACAGCATCGGTTTCCTGGTCCAGTTCGACCTCGAACGCACCAAAGGTCCGTTTTATGATCCTGGCGCCAACAATAGCTGGTCCCGCGGCCTGGATCGCATACTCCATAGTTTTAACTGATTTCTGCCCTTCACGTTCCCTGGCGGCGCGGCGGCTTTTACCATCATTCTTGAAAGGGTTGAACAATCATGGGCCAAGTCCCGTCCAAGGCTGCGGCCAGTCATTCTCTTGCCCCGCTTCCAGTATCGGTGTATTGAACTGACGGACCTATTTTATGAGAACCTTTAATTCACTGCGGACCATCGTGACGAGCTTCATTCTGGCGGGAATTATTTCCGGCTGCGGCAGCAAGGAAAACTCCTCCACGTCTGCTCCCACCTCAAAAAATCCCCTGCCGGAATCGCCCATGGTGGCGCAGTGCGAACCCGGCGAAAGTGGCGGACGACTCATCATCGCCTCGTTCGCCGATCCCAAAACGTTCAATCCCATCACCGCCAACGAGACCTCCTCCACGGACATCATCAGCCGGCTTTTCAGCGGGCTGACTGGGTTCGATGCACCAACACAGAAAGTTTACCCCGGACTGGCTGAATCCTGGTCTGTCGAACCGGATAACAAAACTTGGACCTTCCACCTGCGCAAAGGCACCCGTTGGAGTGACGGCCAACCTTTCACCGCGGATGACGTGGTCTTTACCTGGAACGATATTATCTACAATCCCAAAATCGTAAACGTGACCGTGGATCAATTCCGCATCGACGGAAAGGATTTTGCCGTATCCAAGCTCGACGATTATACCGTCCATGTGGTCACGCCGGATATATATGCTCCCTTCCTTCGATTTTTCGGAAATGTTCCTATTTTACCCAGGCACGTTCTGGCGTCGGCCGTGGCGGAAAATAGATTTGCCGCCGCCTACGGCATCAACGCCAAACCGGGGGAAGTGGTGGGCAATGGCCCCTTCCGGCTAAAGGAATATAAACCCGGCCAGTACACCATGCTGGAACGCAATCCCGAATTCTGGGAAGTGGATAAAAAAGGGCAACGGTTGCCGTATTTCAATAATATCATTTACACCGTGGTTCCCGACCAGGCCGCCATCTCTCTCCGTATGCTCCAAGGCGAGGCTGATTTGCAGGAATTTGTCCGGCCCGAGGAATATGACAGGTTTAAGGAGGAATCCGCCAAAGGCCGCTTCAATCTTCTGGACCTCGGCTTGGCTTCGGAACGTGATGTCCTCACCTTCAACCAGAATCCCGAGACCAATCCCAAGACCGGCAAGCCGTACGTGGATCCGGTTAAAATAAAATGGTTCCGCAACACCAAATTCCGTCAGGCCATCTCGTACGCCATTGATCGCGAAGCCATCGTCAAAGTCGCACTGGGCGGACACGGTGCGCCGAACTACAGTTTTGCCCCGGTGCAGGACAAGGATTGGTTTAATCCCAACATCATGAAATACCCTTACGACCCGGCCAAAGCCAAGGCTTTGCTCGCCGAAATTGGCATCAAGGATCGCGGGGACGGAACCCTGGTCGATGCGGAAGGCCATCCCATCGCCTTCGTCATGAACACCAATACCGGCAACGACCGCCGGCAAAAGACCGGTGTCATCATTCAGGAGGATTTGAAACGACTCGGCATTCAACTTACCTTTCAACCTTTGGATTTCAACGCCCTGATCGACAAATTTGATGTGTCTCAAGATTTTGACTGCGTCCTGTTGGGCTGGGCCGGCGGCCCAGGCGATCCCGCTTACAGCATGAACGTTTTGAAATCCGACGGCTTCAGCCATCAATGGTATCGCAAACAAAAAACCCCTTCCACGGATTGGGAGGCCCGGATTGATTTCCTGATGAACGCCCAGATCAAAACCCTCGACCAGGCGCAGAGAAAAAAATATTACGACGAAGTCCAGGCCATCCTCGCGGAACAAATGCCCATGATCCCGACCATTTCCATGGAAGCCTTTTCTGCCGTGCGCTCGGACATCGCCAATGTGAATCCCACCACGCTCGACCCCAATCGCCTGACGTGGAACCTGGAAGAACTCTATTACAAAAAGGCGAAGTAAGCCTCTTTTCGCCGCGATAACTGAACTTGCGCCGGCATTTTGAGCCACCGGCTGCGCGAAACTTGCGTCAATTCCGCAATCCTTTCAAAATGACCTTGCGCTGTCAGGCTGAGACTGCTTCATTAGTGGGGAGTGCGCTTATGGTGGAATTGGCAGACACGCTACTTTGAGGTGGTAGTGGGGTAACCCGTGCAGGTTCAAGTCCTGCTAAGCGCACCACTTTTTCCTTTGCGGAAGTTTATAGAGGTATTTCATGTAAGAATGGGTCGGCGTGCTGTCGAGATAGAAATAATAATCCTTCAGATCCCCACCGCAAAAGTAATACCTCCACGATTAGAGGCCACCATGGGTGTTCACCCACGTTCCTTCCGGTCGCTTCGCTTGGCTGGGGCAGAGTTGAAGTTATGAAACAAGCGTTGTGCGGTCAAAGTCAACGCGACGCGCGTTGCCGGTTCTTGGAACAGGACCGCCCATCCCATTTGCAGTCAACCCCGAGTTGCTATCTCTCTTCAATCTGAACTTCCAATCGTCCGTCACGCACGGCCTTCCTGAGTAACTTGTGGTCGTGTTCGCTTTGGTCCGCATAGGCAACGGCGAAGTCGGCGATGGCTCGGTCAAACTTGTCGCTCCTGCCGAGATAACCGCTGATTTTTGCCGGTTGGCCACTGCGGGCGTGCGCGCGCGCGAGTGCCCATCCGCACAGGTTGGCATACTGCATCATGCTGGTCCGGCCGAACAACTCGACGAGCACCTTGATCTTCATGTCCCTGAGTTGACGGATATAGAAGTGCCGACCATTCCGGCCCATCGTCCAACCCAGGAAGATGTCGCTGGCCGCTTGCATCAGCCGACATCCGTTTACAACTCGCTGGCCGTGGTTGGGGTGGATGCTTTTGCCGGCATAAGGCTCCAAAACCGAGGGGCCAGCTTCCTTGACCTGGAGAAAAAGTGGATCCTGTTCGCCCGCCATGAGGAGCATGATGCCGCACAGGGTACCGACGCTGCCGATGCCCACCACCTTGTTCGCAACGTCCCTCAGTTCGTATCGGTCCAGCAGCACCCGCCGGTCTTCCCGCAAAGAATCCCGGTAGCTGGTAAAAGCTGCCTCGACTGCGGCGAAAAACCCTCTCTGCCGTTCCTTCTCGCGCCAGTGATAAATGAGCGGTGGATTGTCTTTGATGACCGGCAACCGGCCGATAACCTCCGCGAGTTTTGGAAAATCATGTTCCAATACCTGTTGCTGGCGTGCCTTGGCCAAACGCTTCTGAAAGCGTTTACGCGCCTGTTTGCGCTTAATCGTGGGAATCAGATCCGTCACGGCCATGCTCGAATACCAGACATCGAGAAACCGCATTTCACTGAATTCCGCCATGTGACGGCGATACGATCGAACGCAGGTCAGCACCACATCCCGTGCGGTATCCTCGCTGAGGCCGTTGTCACGACAGGCCAGAACGAAGCTCGCGGCCAGGCGTTTCACATCCCACTCCCACGGGGCGGGCAATGTCTCGTCCAGATCGTTTATATCGAAGATTTCACGTCGTTCCGGGGTGGCATAAACGCCGAAGTTAAGCAGGTGACAATCGCCGCAAGCCTGCACGCGCACCCCGGTTACTGGTGTCTTGGCCAGGTCCGCCGCCATGTTTAGCGCCGCACCCCGATAGAAGGTGAAAGGCGACTGCATCATGCGTCCGTAGCGAATGGGGATGAGTTGCGGGATGCGCCCTTTGCTTGATTCCTCCATCAACAAAACCGGATCCGGGCGATTGTTGGAGGCTTTCCACTCTGCATGCGCCTGGCGGGGGCATTTGTCTCGCAGGCGTTTGCCCTCCGCATAGAGTTCAGCTCGCGAGGGATGGGGCCTGAAGGAGCGCCTCTTTAAGAATACGGGGCGTCGAAGCTTGTTTTTGAATGGCCTTTGAATTTTGATCATGTGGTGACGTTTAATCATCGTGACACTCCTTTCATTGACTTGTCCTTATCCAGTTGTTCCTGGGTTTGGCCCTTCGCCGGATAGATCATGGGGCTAAGTGGCGAAGCTGCCGGGGAGGGCGTTTGAGCATAAACGGTTCAAAGCAATGAAACCAAGACGCCAAACGTAATGAGTTTTTTGGGGATTTGCTGGGAATTTCATAAATTCATCTCCGTTGTTTCCAATATTTAAACCTCAACGCCACTGCTTGCTCTGTCAAACCAGCCACAGATCAGCCCGCCGTCTGTTCCGGACTTGATCCGGTGGAGAACCCGGATTCTGCCACCGCTCCATTTCGGAAAAGCAGTTTGCGTATCCTGTCCACACCCAGCACCCGCCCTAATTCCTTGAAGGCGAAGAAGGGTATGAAAGCGAAGAAGGTCACCAAACACTGGGCGAGCAATTCATATAGGCCTTCACTCCTCAGTTCCTCAAAGCCTCCCGCCAGGCCCTTCCCATGTATCAATCCACCGATGGTATGCTCGAGCACACTAAACAGCCCCACAAACACGCTAAACACAACCGTCTTGTACAAGGTGGGAATAATCAAAGGCTTGGCTTCGAGCCTGCGGCCAAGGTGCAAGGCATCGCCTATCAGGATGACTTTGGCCAAGACCAACGCTTCGACCACGGCAACCCCGTAATGCAAGTAGCTGATTTGATACTCGGCCAATACCAACCTTCGATACCAGGTAAACGCGCCGAAAAAAAAGACCAGATACGTAAAAGTGATCCAATACTCGATCAGTTCATGGGCGAGACTTTTCTTCCAGCCCGCGTCTTGCTTGTTGGCATCGTTCATAATGTTAACTCCTTTCAATCAAATATGATGGCCGTCTCCGGCCGATCAAGAACCGTCAAATCCGGCCGCTGCTGATCGTCAACAGCGCAAATCGGAGCGGTCTTTGCCCGCGTGGGCAAAGGCGAATTACTAAGCGGCGCGGCAACCCTTCCGGGAACCACAGATCCGGTTGCTCCCGATCATCCCGCTTCACTATTGGCGGTCAGGTCCGCGCTGACGCGAATCAAGGCCAGCCTGGGAGGCGTTTCACGGCTGAATCAGCGGCGTGAATTTGAATTTCTGCCCGCCCACGGTGGCTTGCGCCATCAATCCCTTCCTGGGCAGGGTGAATACCGCCACTCCTTGTTGGTACTTGGCCATCTTCTCCGCCCCCGCGGTTGCGGCTACGGCGTTTGCGTCTGCGCTCATCACGAACTTGCCCTGCTTGAATTCCTGGAGCACTCCCGGAGTCTCGAAGAAAATCACTTGATCGAAGGATTCTCCCCCGACCTGGGCGCCGATGTTGGCTTCCGTCAGCGTGGCTTCCCCCACGACCCGGCCCTGTTCATACACCAGGCCTTTGCCGTGCTCGCCTCCAATGATAAGGCCCCCCTTGCCCACGCCGGGAAAGACCGCGTAACCGGCCGAGTTGTCGAAGAACGTTTGCAGCCCCGGGTCCGCCTGCTTGAATTTGGCGATCGTTCGTTCCGCTTCGGTCCTTAGATCGTTCGCGGCCCGGGCAGTGAATGTCACCGCGATCACGAGGAAAGCGGCCAATGCCATGTTACTGAATTTTTGTTTCATAATTTGTTTGCTTGCTTCCTGTTGGTTGTTTGTCGGTTCGTTCAAAATGGTCAACGCCCGGAATCCGGGGCACGCTAAACACAACCGTCTTGTGCAAGGTGGGAATAATCAAAGGCTTGGCTTCGAGCCCGCGACCAAGGCGGAATGCGTCTCCCACGAGTATGACTTTGGCCAACACCAACGCTTCGACCACGGCAACCCGGTAATGCAAATAGCTGATGTGATACTTGGTCAGTTCGCGGACAAATTTCCGCTTCCAGCCTGCCTTTTTCTTGTTCTCTTCGTTCATGGTCGCAATTCCTTTCGCTTTTGCCAGTGCCGGGCAATCCGGTTCATCGGTCCGCGGATTATCAAGTAAGGGATCAAAGCCAGGGTCGTCGCGACGATCAACGATTGGCCCAGGTAAATCCGCCGCAAGACGATGATTTCATATATTATATCAATGATGACCGCCGCGATGAAAACCTTGGCAACGTCGTTCCAGCTTTCCCGCAGCAGCCTGCCTCGATTGGCTGAATCGGTAATGATGGCCCAACCGAAGGGAGGACGTCCTTCTCGTGCGTCTTTCAACCCGGCGCGGACCGCGAGAACGGCGGCAACCAGCGGCTGGATGATGAGTCGGAACGAGAAGGGTCCTTGGAGCCGCCCAAGCAGATGATCGATATGTTTTAGAATTTCACTGGTCGCTTCTTCCATAATCAGCACTCATAGAAGGTTAACGAGTCGCCTGTATTACATGTTTTCTGGTTTCCTTTCGCCTTGCTGGCGAACTGGCATTGGTTATGGCTTCGATTCAGGGCCCTCCGTATTCCACTTGTCCAGGAGATCGACCAGGGCCTGTTGGCTCACTTTGAGCAATCCCTTCTGGGGATGATCGAGGTCCGCGATCAAAAACAAAACCACGGAAAAGGCGAGCACCAGGGGAATGATGGCCAGGACATTGCGAGCACCGACCAACCCCATATGGTAACCCATCGTTCCAATGGTGCAGACAGCCAGGAAGTACAACGCATCCCAGATGCTTGTCGGAATATGGTTTCTTAGACTGAACGCTATTCTTTTCGCGTGCAGGTCGATCACCTCATTCAGTGAGGCGATGAACAAACCGGTGACAATCGAGCCCGGATTTTTCCCGCCTGCCGCCACCGCCTCAGCCCAGAGCCGTTCCTGCATCTCATCGGCCCGCGCCATCCCTTGCGCGATTTCGCCCGCTTGCACGTATGTGAGGCGGGCTTTCACATAGTCGCGCAGCAGTTTGCGAATCTCCATACGGTAAGGTTCCGAGAGCAGGCCGGCACGCAGGTAGGTCGTGCCAATGGCGTTGGCCTCGTCAACGACCAAGGCCCTTCTGGCATCGAAGCGGGAGGCTGCCAGACTGAACGTGAAACCCAACATGAACGCCAGCAACCCAAGCATCGCCGAGACAATCTCGGCGATGGGTGCCTTCTGCGCCATTTCTGAGCGTTGACCTTGATACCTGCCCAGCCGGAAACCTGCCTCAGCGAAGAGCAGGAGAACTGCAACTGTGGCCGCAAATATGCCAAAAAGTGGCAGTGCAATGAACGCTTCACGGGCGTATAAGGCATCCCTTCCGCTCCCGCCTGCACCCGTCGCTGGCATAGTCAGGATCAATGTTCTGCTCATACTTTCGACTTTTCCGATCACCGTCTGTCACACACCTTGCCCGCCAGTCCGGTGACTGCAACCCCTTCTTATATCCGGCGCTCAAGCCGGAGTTAAAACCACGGGTTCTTCCCAATGGACTTCTTCTTCTGGCTTCCGATACTGCACCTTGGTCCTTTTTCCCTTTTTAAGGAAGGACTCCGCGTCAAGATGTCCATATATCTGAATCAGTCGCGCCACCAAACCGGTCCACCCGGTCTGGTGGCTGGCACCCAGGCCCGCGCCATTGTCGCCGTGGAAATATTCGTGGAAGAGAATGTAATCGCGCCAATGCGGGTCCGTTTGGAATTTCTCCATGCCCCCGTATACGGGACGTCGGCCTTGCTCGTCCCGCAGGAAAATACCCGCCAGCCGGTTGGCGAGCTCACGGCTGACTTCAAACAGGTTCATCCGTTTGCCGGAACCGGTCGGGCACTCGATTTGAAAACTGTCGCCGTAATATCCGTAGTATTGCAGGAGCGCGCGGATGATCAGGGCGTTGATCGGGAACCAGACGGGGCCGCGCCAGTTGGAGTTGCCACCGAACATGCCGGAGTCGGATTCCGCCGGCAGATAATTCACCCGATAATCCTGGCCATGCACCGAGAACACGTAGGGATGTTCGGCGTGATAGCGTGAAAGCGCCCGAATCCCGTGGGGACCAAAAAATTCATTTTCGTCCAACATCCGCGAGAGGATGCGCCGCAACCGGTCCTCGTTGACCAGGGCGAGAACACCTCGCTCAGCCACTCCGAAATGGCCCGGCCCGGTCGCGTGAATGCTGGCCGCCAGCTCCGGCATCCGGGCCGCGCGCTTGGAAATGTACTCGACTACGCGCGGCACTTGCTCGCGTTGATACTTTTCCACGACAGTCGTCGCGCACAAGGGGAGCAAACCCACGATCGAACGGACCTTGAGGCGCGTGGCCTGGCCGTCTGGCAGCCGAAGCATGTCATAATAAAACCCATCCTCCTCATCCCACAGCCCGTCACCCCCCAACCGGTTCACTGCGGCGCCGATCCAGAGGAAGTGTTCGGCGAACTTAATCGCGAGATCTTCGTAACTGGAATCGTAGGTGGCCAGTTCGATAGCCATTTCCAGCATGTTTTGGCAGAACAAGGCCATCCAGGCTGTGCCGTCGGCTTGCTCAAGATGACCGCCGGTCGGCAATGGCGCTGAGCGGTCGAAGACGCCGATATTGTCCAGGCCGAGGAAGCCGCCTTCGAAGACGTTCTTGCCCAAGCGGTCCTTCTGATTCACCCACCAGGTGAAGTTCAAGGCCAGCTTGTTGAACACGCGCCTGAGAAACTCCACGTCGCCGGTACCGCGGAGCTGCTTCTCCATGTTATAGAGGAACAGCGTCGCCCAAGCCTGCACGGGCGGATTGACATCGCTGAAATTCCATTCGTAAGCCGGCACCTGGCCGCTCGGGTGCAGATAGGCTTCCCTGAGCACCAAGGCGAGCTGTTGCTTGGCTAAATCCAGATCCACCATCGACAAGGCCATGGTGTGGAACGCCAGGTCCCAGGCGGCATACCACGGATACTCCCACTTGTCGGGCATGGAGATGATGTCGTCGTTAATCATGTGGAACCATGCCTTGTTTCTGATCTGCCGGCTCCACGGCACCAGCGGGTCCGCCCCATGCTCCTTCAGCCATTTGTCCGCGTCGAAACCATAGTACTGCTTCGTCCAGAGCATTCCCGCCAGCCCCTGCCGCATCACGCACGCGGCGTCTTTGCCAACCGAAGGCGGAGTGATCGAAGCGTAAAACTCATCTGCCTCGCGCAATCGCGCGGCCAGGAGCGCATCAAAATGCTTTCCAAAGACACCATTGCCTGGCGTTGCGCGCCCCTTGCCGGAAGGTTTTGGGCCGACGTCGGTCAGCCGCAACCGGATTGCCCTGGTTTCGCCGGGTTCCACACTCACCTGGTAATGCGCGGCCGCTTTGGTGCCGGTTTTTGCCGGGTTCACTGCTTCTTGTCGGCCATTTACCACGTAATCATTGATGGCGTCTTTGACATGGGGCCGGTGATTTGGCGTGCCGGAGATACGGGCAGGATTGGTCTCGTTCTCCGTGAACAACAGCGGAGGTTGTCCTTCACAGTAGAGGAACCGTTCACCCAGTTCCCCGTGCGAGGCTGCCAGCACGCTTGGACCTTTGGTCACTTCCGACTCTCGCAGACTTGGCTTCGGTTCGCCTTCCGACCAGGACCAGGTGTTGCGGAACCAGAGTGTGGGCAACACGTGTAGGGTCGCCGTCTCGGGACCGCGGTTCGCCACACTGATCTTGATCAGGATGTCCTCCGGTGTCTCCTTGGCGTACTCGACGAACACATCAAAATATCGGTCCTGATCAAAGATGCCGGTATCCAATAATTCATATTCGAACTCGAAGCGACTGCGCGCCCGGTTCGTCTGCACCAAGTCCAGATAGGGATAGGCTGCTTGCGGGTATTTATAGAGGTATTTCATGTAAGAATGGGTCGGAGTGCTGTCGAGATAGAAATAGTACTCCTTCACATCCTCGCCATGATTGCCCTCGCTGTTGGTCAGGCCGAAGAGTCGTTCCTTGAGGATCGGGTCTTTGCCATTCCAGAGAGCCAGGGCAAAGCAGAGCCTTTGTTTATCATCAGAAAAACCCGCCAGACCGTCTTCCCCCCAGCGGTAGGCGCGGGAGCGGGACTGCTCGTGGGTAAAAAAGTTCCAGGCATCCCCTGAATCACTGTAATCCTCGCGCACAGTGCCCCACTGCCGCTCGCTCAGGTATGGACCCCATTTCTTCCATGGGGTGTTCTGGTTCAGGGATTCCTTGAGTCTGGTGTGTTCATTCGGATTCATGATTGGTTCTCCTTTGATGCCCGCGTCGGGCTATATGTCTGGGCGTTTCTTGGGTAACCACTCTGAAAGCAATTGAACGGACTCCTCTCTTCATTGCCAAAATAGCGTCTCCACGATGAGAGGACATCATGGGTATTCACCCCCCGTTCATTTCGGGTGACTGCTTAAGCGTCTCTCCCTATAGGCTTTGAACGCATTTTGGTTTGGGTTAAATTACTCTCTCCCTCGTTCGATGCTTCCGTTTTGTCAGGTGCCGAGGATGTTGATCGCGCGTGACGCAACGATGACGAGTGTCGTGAGCGAGACTGCGCTCTCGATCATCATCAGCATCTTCGCTCGGGAGGTTAATGGCAGGGTATCGGTGGGGCTAAACGCCGTCGCTGTCGAGAAGGAGAGGAACAAGTAGTCGACGAATGTCGGCCGCCAGTCGGGCGGAGCCTCCTCGGAAGCTGCCGACTGCGGGAAGAGCCAGTCAGGCTTGAGGTCCGCTTTGTTCACCCGGGCTTCGGGCCCGCCCCGATCGATCTGCCAGTACACCAGCGAGAACGCCAGGACATTGGCGACCCACGCTCCTATACTTGAGGTAAGCAACTGGCGACCGCTTAAAGCCATCGGTCGGTTCACCATCTCGCGGACCAGATACAAAACGGTCGCCAATGTCATGATCTCCACAATCAAGGAGCAGCAGAGCGTTGTGATCCGCTCGAGACGCAACCACCACGTTCGCGCGCCGCTCAGCCAGACCCCGGCAATGGGCAGGAGTAGCGCCAATCCGATGGCATAGCCCAGCCAGTACGGGAACAGCCTGGTGCGACCGGGCAACAACGCCAGCAAAAAGAGCACCGCGAGAATCGTGAGAGCGACTGGCCAGCGAGGCTCGATCCGGACCGGTTGGGCCCGCTCTTTCCCCTGCGCCAGCGGCGGCCTTTTCATGTCTCAATCGCAGTGCATGGCGGTCTTGACTCCTGCCTGTGCCCTGCCAGCTTTTGGCGTGTGTTCCAGCCGCTCCACTGCCTGCCCCAGTCATGGCTGACATGAAGGACTTTCATCAGGTCACCTCCACATTAAAAACATGATAGGACCAAGGTTGCAAATCGAGATAGAGTCCGCGCTCAAGCAATGCATTTCCTTCGCGGATAAAACAGGCGGGGCTAAGCGAGTCCGCAAGCCGCACTGAACGATTTTTGATTTCGGGAAAAGGCAGCTTGAGATAACACTGGCTGGACTGGGGTGCATAATTCACAGCGATCAGCATCCGTTCACCGCCGGATCCCCGCCAGGAATGGGCCGTGAATGAATCCCAGGAACCGTTCCCGTCCCAAGCCGGTTGACAAGGAAGCCACTGCCATTCCCCGCTCTTCACAATGGGTTCCCGGAGGATCTCGAGCAAACGCCCATAGAAGTCCTGAGTTTTTTTGTCCGGGGTTTCTCGCGGTGCCCGAATGAGATGCGGTGAGATGCGTTTTTTCCGACCTTCGAACTGTCCCTGATGGAAGAAACGCAGGCCGGGTATGAAATAGGTGGTCACCGCAGCCGCCCGGTGAACGATGGGATCAAAGGTGGCGGCAGCGCGGGGTTCGTCGTGATTTTCCATAAAACGCGCGAGCTTGAACTGATAATCGAGAGCCGCGTGGAGGTGCTCGCGCACCGGCCGCGCGTGGCCACCGCGCAGGCGGTCATAGAGCCGCTTGTCATAAGTGTAGTCAAAACCCGCTTGCTGGAGGGTCCATTCCAGGTCCCAGTAAACCTCGGCCATAAAACAAAAGTCCGGCACCCGCTCGCGCACTCGCCGGATGGTGAGCGGCCAGAATGACAAAGGCTTTCTGCCCCACGTTCGCTCAAATACCTCAGGCAGCATCAGCATCGCCATATCGCAGCGCACACCATCACACTGGCCGGCAATTTTCTCGAGTTCCCGGCGCATCGCTTCCTGGGTGGCTGGATTGCTGTAATCAAGCTGCAAGGTATCCGGCCAGCCAGGGAAGTAAGGATCCCGGCCGTGAGCCAAAACCAAGTCGCCACTTTTCCGCTTGACCCGGGTATAGTTCCGCGGCTCCCGCGCTAAATCGTCCTCCGTCCCCGTGACAAAATACTCCGGGTGGTCCTCGACCCAGGGATGATCGAGCGCCATGTGGTTCGGGACAAAATCGAGCATCAACTTCAAACCACGTTGCGCAAGGCGTTGGCGCAGGCGAGCCAGTGCCGCATCGCCTCCTAAGTCGGTCGGAACGGCATAGGCGGTGATCGCAAAACCAGAACCGCCGATGTCCTGGTCACATAGATCCGGCAGTGTGTCTCTAAATTCTTTTTGAAAGTCACGGTTTTTCTGGGAAACTCGTTGACCCGCCGCTCCCGTTTGCCACACGCTCAAGAACCAGACCCAGTCAAAGCCCATTCCGGCCAGTCGGTCCAGTTCAGCGTCTGGAATATCATCCAGCCGCGCCGGCCGGCCCAGCGTCTCCGACAACGAAGTCAACCAGACGCGGGTGTTGACTTGATAGAGCGAGGGATGAAAAACTTGTTTCATAACTTCCTCACCAGTTCAGCGTTCCCATAAGTGTATCCTGTTCAGCCGCCATGAGGAGCATGATTCCGCACCGGGTGCCAACGCTGCCGACGCCCACCATCTTAAATCCTCCAAAGCTTTTTCTGCTCACGCTTGCCACAGATATAAATAAATGCCTGCCTTTACAGTGTTATGCTCATTTACCTTTTCTTTGCAGCCTGCGACCCGTGCAAAAACCGCCCGAACCTGCTGTTACTTTCGCAGCGGCTCGGCTTCGATAATGGCGGCGAGCAGTATATCGTAATCGTATGCGCCGTCGTGGCGCACCCCGTTGATAAAGAAAGTGGGTGTGCCATTGACGCCACTCCTGACCCCGCTCATGAAATCTTCGCGAATGCGCTTTTTATGCGCCCCGGTTTCGACTTCCCTGATCAATCGCGGAACATCCAGGCCCAATTCCGCGGCATAACGCGCCAAGTCCTCATCCTCCAGGGCGTTTTGGTTTTCATACAACATGTCGTGCATTTCCCAGAATTTTCCCTGTGCACCCGCCGCTTCGGCGGCTTCCGCCGAATGTTCGGCGTGCGGATGCATGTTGGTCAGCGGAAAGTTCCGGAAAGCAAAACACAATTCCGGCCCCAACGTTTGCTGGACGGCCTTGACGATGCCATATGCAGCGCCACAGAAGGGACATTCATAATCCCCGTACTCCAGGAGCGTCTTGGGCGCAGTGATGGGTCCTTGAATATGGTCGCGTTTGCCCACCGGCAGGGTGAGTTTTGATAATGGAATGGTCGATTCAGTTTTCATTTTATCGCCTCCTCAGGCTTTGCTTGCTGTGCTTGTTTCGCCGGTTGCCCTCTCTCTTGCAATCTTTCAAGCGCGGACAACACTCCGCCCGCCCCGGGATTCACGCCAATGGGTGAAACGTAGCTCCAAAAAATCTTGCCGTCCGCGTCAATCACGAACAATGCCCTTTCGTTCACTCCATCACCTTGACGATACACGCCATAACGACGCGCCACCTCTCCCTTCGGCTCAAAGTCAGCCAGCAGGGGAAAATGCAGATTGCGATCCCGGCAGAACGCCGCATGACACCACGCGCCGTCAACCGAGATGCCCATTAATTCGGCTCCCAATCCCTGGAACTCGGGCAGAACTTCGTTATAAAGCGACATCTGGTCGCCACATACCGGGCTCCAGTCCGCCGGATAAAAAGCCAGCACCACCGGTTGTCCACGAAAATCACGCAAGCTCACCGATTGATCCGGGGTGCTGCGAAGGCTGAAATCGGGAGCATCCGTGCCCGGGGCCAGTGCCGTGGACCGGCCGCTCCTGGGATACATTTGACTATACTTCATTTCGTTATTTTTAGTTTCGTTGGCCATAATAATTCTCTTTTTCATTTGCGGAGGCCGTTCCAACTCACAACGCCGGCTGGATTTAAGCATGCACGGACGTTTCGTCCGCACTCCTGCCTGAAACGCTGCCTCCTTTTTTCATACCTGATTTTTCAAATTTAAATTTGCCCGCCATTTAAGTTGCAAGTTGCATTAGCGGCTGGAAATGTCCCTTTGGTTATGCCCGCATTCGTTGCTTAACGGGCATCCGCCTAACCTTTCCCCTTAATGGTACCATCAACGGGGTTACGGGATTGTTCAAATCTTATTTTTGAAACCCACCACGGGTATCACAAACCGAGTGAAACAATGTATCGGCATATGTGGGGCATTCCGCATTTGCAAGCGTCACTTTGGCGCACTTTCAATCAGCATGAAAAGGGTCAAAAACCACTATACCCGCGTTAAACATCATCGTCCCCCCCACTCAAACCCGGGCGCATTGACAGGCAATGCAAAGTAATGTATAACATGCTTGTTAAACATGAAAACAGCGAATGTCAGACAACTGCGACATGCCTTTGGCGACGTGATGGACTGGATAGCGGAAGGCCAGCAGGTGGAAATCGTCAAAAAGGGCAAGGTCATCGCGCTCTTATCCCCGCCACCGCGCCCCAAATCCAAAAAGGTCAAGCTGCCTGACTTTGCGGCACGGCAGAAGCGAATCTTTGGCGACCGGATTTTGCCCGGCAACAGCGTCGCGGAAGAACGGGAGAGCTACGAATGCTAGCCTTTGCCGATACTGGCTTCATTGCCTCGCTTTATTTAAAAGAAAGCACGTCCGCACAGGCGCGGAAGACGATTCAAGCCGCACCCGTGGTTTTGCCCATCACGCCGCTGGCCATGCTGGAACTCCGCAATGCCTTCAACCGGTCAGTCCAGCGCCAGCTCATCACGCTGGCGCAACGCGATGCCCTTTGGCAGGACGTGGAAACGGACATTGCCAGTGGCTTTTTGGTGCTGACGCCGGTTACTTCCGAGGAATTGCACACCAAAGCCCGGCAATTGAGCGACCGTTACACCCCGACGCTGGGCACGCGAAGTTTGGACTTGTTGCACGTCGCAGCGGCGCTGGTTTTGAAGGCAAAAGATTTTTTCAGCTTCGACGACCGCCAGCGAAAAGCGGCGGCCAGTGAAGGATTGAAAGTGAAACCGTGAAAATTCCTGAATTTGCATGAAACTTCCTTTGCTGTTCCTCCTGCTGACGTTGACGGTTTGCGCCGGCTGTGCCTCACGTTATACCGTCACCATGACCTCGGGCCGGGTGGTCACTGCCATGGGCAAACCCCGCCTGAATAAGGCCACCAATCATTACACCTTCAAGTTGAATACCGGCGAAAAAGTTGAAGTCTCCCGCTTCTCCATCCGTGAAATCGCGCCGGAATCCATGCGCAGCGAGGAAGGCCAGCAGTTTAAACCCACTCCGGTTAAGTGAGGCTACGTAACGCTAAGTGACAAACTGCCGAACGTATTTTCCGAGCAGGTCGGCTTCCAAATTAACCGCATCTCCCACCGATCGTTCGTTCAACGCCGTCACTTCGTAGGTGTGCGGAATGATCCAGATGCGAAAGCTTTTCTTCTCCACCGCCGCCACGGTGAGGCTGATGCCATCCACTGTAATCGAGCCTTTGAAAACCACGTAGCGCAACACCTCCGGCGGCGCGGCGATGTCCAGCACGTGATCCTGCCCCGCGCGTTCCCAGCAGATGATTTTCCCAGTCCCGTCGATATGGCCCGTGACAAAATGTCCGCCCAACCGGTCGCCCACCAATAGCGCGCGCTCCAGATTTACCCGCGAACCGACTTTGGCGGATTGCAGGTTGGTGCGTTCCCAGGTTTCCCGCAGCAGATCGAACCGGATGAGTTTTCCGCCCTTGCGCGCTGTGAGCTTGACCACGGTGAGACAGCAGCCGTTGACCGCCAGGCTATCACCGACCTTCAACCCGCGCGCGCAAACCTTCGCCCGCACGGTCAGTTCAATCGAACTGGCCGTTGGCTTGATCCGCTCCACCACACCTGTTTCTTCCACGATTCCGGTAAACATATAATTCCGCGCTGACGGAAGCCTGCGGCTACAAAACACGGCCGGTCAACAGCAAATCCGTCCCCAACCGCCGCCAAGCCACGTCGTGCAGCTTGATCATCTCCGCGACGCGTTGCACGCCATCGCCCGCCACGCCTTTGCGCGCATCGCGACCGCCCAAAATCTTCGGCGCATAAAAGAACGCCACCCGTTGCGCCAAGCCACCGAGCAAAAATGAAGCATTCACTTCCCCGCCGCCTTCCACCAACAGGCTTGTGACCTGCTCCGCACCCAGCTTCTTCATGAGCCAGCGCAAATCAATCTTCCCGCGACGCTCCGGTGCCACCCACACTTTCACCCGCTTCGCCAGCGCCGCCACCCGCGCCTTTGGCGCAGACTTGCCAACCACAATGGTGGTGTACTCACGAAATTTATCTGATACAACTTTCGCAGATAAAGGTGTGCGCCCGCGCGAATCCAGGATGATGCGACGGATTGGCTTTTGAGCTTGGCGCTTCGCAGCTTTTGCTTGCCGGACCGTCAGGCTCGAATCATCCGCCAGGACCGTATTGATGCCGACCAAAATCGCATCCGCGCCCTGGCGCAATGTCATTCCATAAGCCCGCGCTTTTGCGCCCGTAATCCATTTTGATTCGCCGCTCGCGGTCGCGATCTTTCCATCCAACGTCATCGCCGCCTTCACCGTCACCAAAGGAGTCCGCTGAACTATCCAATGATTGAAAGCCTCATTCAAAATCGCGGCCTCCGCCGCCAGCACACCCGAGACAACTTTAATTCCTTTGCGCCGCAACAATCGAAACGCCTTGCCGCGATGCCCCGGATTCGGATCCGTCGCCGCCACCACAACTTTTTTGATGCGCGCCGCGATGATTGCTTCCGTGCACGGCGGTGTCCGACCGTACGTGCAGCAAGGTTCGAGTGTCACGTAAAGCGTTGAGCCTTGTGGATTGTTCCCTTTGGCCTGCGCATCGCGCAACGCCTCAATCTCCGCGTGCGGTTCACCCGCGCGATGATGCCAGCCCCGGCCAATCACCTTTCCGTTCTTGACCAGCACAGCTCCCACCATAGGATTCGGCGAAGTCGCTCCATACGCGCGCCGTGCCAAGGCCAGGGCGCTGCGCATGGTTAAAATATCCGATCGCCTCGGCTGGTTCATCGTTTGGGATTCCCGATCAAAATCGCTTTTGCGCGCTCGTATCAATGTAGCCGCTAATTGTCGGCTCACCACCGATTGCTGAACCGCTGGAATTAGCCGTCGCACACCCCGCCAAAAAACCCAATCCCAACACAACCCACGCCAGCCACAGGATACGTTTCATGGTTATTCCTTTTCGGAAAACAACGCCTCGGCGTATTGCTTCGCGTCGAACGGCTGCAAGTCATCCGCTTGCTCACCCAGGCCGATGAACTTGATGGGCAAACCCAATTCCTTCTGGATGGCCACGACCATGCCGCCTTTGCTGGTGCCATCGAGCTTGGTCACGACCAACCCGGTGAGCGGCACCGTTTTGTGAAATTCCCGCGCCTGGTTCAGCGCATTCATGCCCGTGGTGGCGTCCAGCACCAGCAACACCTCATGCGGCGCGCCCGGCAATTGCTTGCCCATCACGCGATGCAGCTTTTGCAATTCCTGCATCAAATTGTGTTTGGTATGCAGCCGGCCCGCCGTGTCCACGAATAAATAATCCGCCTTGCGCGCTGTCGCCGCAGTGATGGCATCATGCGCCACCGCCGCCGGATCCGCCTTGTCTGCGCCAGCAATCACCGGCACCTTGAGGCGTTCACCCCACAGCTTCAACTGTTCAATCGCTGCCGCACGAAACGTGTCGCACGCCGCCAGCACCGCTGTCTGGCCCCGTGCTTGCACCATGTGCGCCAGCTTCGCGGAGGTGGTGGTCTTGCCGGTTCCGTTTACGCCCACCATGGAAATCACCGTTAAACCCGAGTCCGCCTTGTGCAACGCCGACTTGCCGGTGGTCAGGCTCATTTCCACTTCGCCGCTGGCAATCGTAAAAACATCCACCCCGGCGCCGCCTTGGGTTTCATAAGCCTTTTTGACAGCCGCAATAATCTGGTCGGTCATCGGCATGCCCAGATCGGCCCCGATCAACGCCGCCTCCAGTTCCTCCAACGTGCCCGTCGTCAGCTTCGGCGAACGGGTGACGATGCGTTTGATTTCGTGCGACAGTTTGGCATGCGTTTTTTGCAGCCCGGCTTTGAACTTATCGAATAATCCCATGAAATTAATCCCGAGTGGCGACCGTGGCGCGGGTCTTGGCGGAACGCGCCTGGTATTCCGCGGCTTTGGCACCGAGCTTTTTGACGTATTGATAAGGGAGCTTCACCGAGCCAATCAGCGGCTTGCCCTTGTTCATGCCGTGACAATCCGAACCGCCGGTGATCAGCAAATTTTTCTGCGCCGCCATTTCCAGGTAACGCCGCGTGGCCGAAGGAGTATGCTTGGAATGAAAACATTCAATCCCGTCCAGCCCCGCCTCCACCATCGGTGGAATGACTTCGTCCGAGCGATTCAGCCCCGGATGGGCCATGACCGCGACGCCGCCGGCCTGGTGAATTAATTCAATCGCGTCGAGCGCGGACATTTTAAATTTTGGCACCCACGCCGGACGATTCACCTTGAGAAAACGCTCGAACGCCTCATCGAGGGTCCGGCAAAACCCGCCCTGAACGAGCGCGCGCGCCACATGCGGACGGCCCGGCGAACGGCAATTGGCGATGGCGAAGACGGTCTCCACCTGCAATGGCACATCCAACTGGTTCAGCCGCGCCACCATTTCCCGGATTCGCTCCTGGCGCACTTTTTGGAATTTGCCCACTTCGGCGAGAAATTTTGGGTTGTCCAAAGCCACATGATAACTCAGCAGGTGCAGTTCAATGCCCTTCTGCTCCGCCGTCAATTCTGTGCCGGAAATAAACTCAATCCCGTTGGCGGCACAGGCAGCGGCCATCCGGGCGCAACCTTCCACCGTGTCATGGTCGGTCAGTGACATCGCCGACAGCTCGTGCTTCTTCCCCTCCAATGCCAGTTCCTCCGGCGAATAAGTGCCGTCGGAAAAATTCGTATGAAGATGGAGGTCGGCAAACATGGAAACTAATTCATTTTACGACGAGCGCGCCCGGGAACCAAACCCGCCGCGCGGCTCATTTTACCACCCGCGCCGGACGCATCAGTTCGCCTTTGACCTTGTCCAGGATCCCGTTGACGAACTTGCCGCTGTCTTCCGTTGAGAATTTTTTGGCCACATCGACCGCTTCATTGATGCTGACCACCGGCGGGATGTCCTCGCGA
The DNA here is from genome assembly GCA_028293325.1 of Pedosphaera sp. GTDB lineage: Bacteria > Verrucomicrobiota > Verrucomicrobiia > Limisphaerales > Pedosphaeraceae > JAQGOT01. The sequence continues at coordinate 24,221 of JAQGPA010000040.1, forward strand.
TGCAGCATCTCATAAATGGCCAACCGCAAGATGTTGCGATCCACCGCCGCAATCCGGTGCAGGTCCCAGTTTTGCGCGTATTTCTTAATGTAGGTGTCCGCCTCGTCGCGGAACTGGAGCGTGCCGCGAATCAGCGGGTCGGCAAAGAGCCGGACCGCCGCCTCTTCCACGGTGGGTGGCGGCAACTCGACCTTTTGGCCCCAGTTAGCATCGCCCTTTTCCTCGGCAATGGCCGAGCTGCGCTGGGAGTTCCAAAAATGGTCCAGCGCCTCATCCAGCTTTTCGGGCGGATTAAAATCGAACTGAAACAAAAATTGCACCGCGCGTTCCCGCGCCTCGCGTCGTTTACCCATAGCTACATGATGGCCGAGAAAGCCCGGTTGAGAAATGAAAATTTTCGGTCGCCGTTGCCTGCCGTATCAGCCCGCCCGGTGACGGGAGCAACATCAGTTAAATCAATGCCCGAAGGTGGTTTTTCGATTAACGCTGCCGCCGCCGCTCCGCCACACTGGCCTGCATGAAACTAAACCGGAATCGGCTTTTCCGCCAGACGGCATCTATTTGGGCTGGTTTGCCGGCCATTGCGATGGTAGCGTGCGGTGAAACTTGGTTGTTCCGGCGGCTCGGCACGACCGCCTTCCTGGCGGCGGAACAACAGTTAAGGACCAGCCCGGCTTCTTTCCCGGGCCTCTATCTGACCATGCGTTCATCGGTGTAATTCAAGAATCAGAAAACTATGAATGAATCCGAGCGTGAGGAATTGGAGCTGCTAAAAAGGCGTCTTTGGGAAATGCGTGACCAATTGGCCGCCTTTGGCCGAGACATGGAAATGCTGGAAAGACGCCTGGCGCAACCGCCGCCCACCGAGACCAAGTCCGTTCCGCCCCTGCCCCAAGTTCCAAAGGAAACGCCCAAGCCGATCATCCTCCCGCCGATTCCGCCCATTATCCAACGGCCGGTGATTCCGCAGCCCCCGCCCCCGCCAGCCACACCGCCGCCTATTCCCACCCCGCAAAAAGCACCTGCTCCTCCGACGCCTCCCGCGCGCCCGGTTGAACCTGTGCTGGCGTATCAGCAGAAACAAAGTTCCGCCGAGCCTCAAACCGGCGCGCCAACATCCGAACCGGCAACCGAGGCCGCACGTGATAAAGGCTCCTCCTTTGAAATGCGTCTCGGCACGTTCTGGCTCGTGCGCATCGGCATCGTGATGCTGCTGACCGGGTTGGTTTTTTTCGGCACTTACGCCTACCAAAATTTCATTCCCCGGCTGGGGCCGGTGGGAAAAGTTTCCCTGCTGTATCTCGCCAGCGGCCTGTTGCTCGGCACCGGCGCATGGTTGCAGCGCAAACAGGAGAGCATGAAGAATTATGCGCAAGTGCTCGTCGCCGGTGGCCTGGCCGCCGTCTATTTCACCACCTACGCCGCGCATCACATCGCCAATCTGGAGGTGATCCGCGATCCGGTGATCGACGGCGCGTTGTTGCTCGGTTGGGCTGGGTTCATCATCTGGCTCGCGGATCGAACCAAATCCGAGGTGCTGGCGCTCTTTGCGGTCCTGCTCGCCTATTACACGTCGGTCATCACGCACGCCGGCTTGTTCACGCTCTATTCCAACCTGGTGTTGACGGCGGCGGCGGTCTTTTTCCTCGTCCGCAATCGGTGGGCGACCCTTTCCTTCGCCAGTCTGGTGGCCACCTATGCGAGTTACGGGTTCTGGCGCTTTTACCAGGAGGGACATTGGCAATGGGCTTCGCCCACGACGGGACTGTGGGCCGGGAATTATTTCCTGATGAGTTACTGGGTCATCTTCACCGTCGCCTTGTTCCTCTCCAAGCACGAACAATTTGCCGGTGGCCGGCGGGCAACCTTTCTCAGCCTCAACAATGCCGCCTTCTTCAGCGCTTTCATCCTGACCATGTATCAGGTCCATCAGGGCGGCTTTTGGAAATTCTCCCTCACTTACGGCTCGGTGCTGCTCGGATTGTTCGGGCTGGCCTGGTGGCGTCGGCCGGAAGATAAAATCTTCCGCAACGCCTATCTGACGCAGGGCCTGCTGCTGGTGACGCTTGGCTTTATCACCCATTTCACCGGGCTTCGGTTGAGCCTCGTCCTGGCGTTTGAGAGCGTCACTCTCCTCGTGCTCGGCCAGCAGGTGCAGAACCGGGTCATGCGCATCGGCTCTTATATCACCGCTGCGCTGGCGGTCGGCTGGGGATTAGTTAATACGCAACCACTCGACCGTGACGGACTCATCAGCGGTATCGTGGTGGGAGCGATGCTGTTGTTCAATGCTTTTCGTTTGCGCAAGGAAACGGATTACGACCGTAGCGTGCAGCATCTGCCAACGCTCTTCTTTACCGCGCTCGCATTGCTCATGTGGGCGGGAGTTTCCTGGCAAAATGCCACGCCGCATTGGCGCGGCCTGGTGTTCGCCGTGGAGAGCTGGCTGCTGCTGCTCGCGGCCCGTCCACTGGGCAATCGCGCGCTCAACTTCGGCGCCATGATTTTTGCCTCCTTCGCCGTGGGCTTGCAAATAAATGCCGGCATCGAGCAATTCAACTCGGTGGGTTTCGCACTGCACGTCGGCTGGCAGCAGAGTGCGTTGGTGGGGGCGGTGATGCTTGTGAACGCGCTACTGCAACGCCGCCTGGAGCCGCCGAAGACGGAACAAACTATTCAGCCGCCCGTTGTGCTTTTCTCCTGCCTGAGCCTGGCGACGTGGCTGGTCGTGACCTGCGTCTTCGCGAATCCCGATTATCTCGCGCCGTTGCTCGCGCTCGAAGCGCTGCTGTTCACGGTTGCCTATTATCCGTTGCGCCTGATGGAAGTCACGGTGTTGGGCCAGCTTTTCCTGATCGCGGCGCAACTGAGCTGGATCGTGGAAGCGGCGGCGCAACATCCCGCGCGCCCCTGGTGGAATCCCGCCACGGTCATCGTCGTCACGCTGGCGATCAGTCAATGGTGGCAGCGGCAATCGGTGTTGAAACTGGAAAAGAATTTCGTGCAAGTAGTGCAAGGCCTCTATGCGCTCGCCGTCGTGGGGCTGCTCTTTTTCTGGTTGCAGCCGCAGTTCGCGGGAACGAATTGGCTCGCGTTGGCGGGCCTGCTCGCCTTGTTGTTGACGGCCTATGGCGTGGTCACCCGCTCGTGGTTATTGGCCGCCGCCGGTCAGATATTTGTCGTCATCAGCGGTTGGGAATTTTTTCATCAGCTCGCCGAGGGCAAGCCGGAATGGTGGGTCCCGCTGGTGCCCGTAGTGGTCATGTGCGTGCTGGCGTTCAGCACGGTCGAATGGTTCAAACGCCGGCCGGAAGCCAATCCCGAACTCGCTTCGTCGCTGCTGAATGTCAGCCTCGTCTATCGCGTGGTGGCCCTGGTGATGTCGCTCTGGTGGGTGCACAAATATATAACCCCCAGCGAACAATGCTGGGTCTTTGCGCTGATCGGTCTTTTGTTGTTCGGCCTGGCGGGCTGGCGACGCAGCCTGGAGTTGCTCATCTTCAGCGGGATTTTCTCAGCGATGGCGGTGATCCAGTTCTGGCTGCCACCCGATTCCGCCCCGGCAGTTTATTGGCCCAATCTCCTCGTGTTGTTCCTGCTGCTGGTGCAGCAACGCCTGGCGAAACGCTGGCCGGACCATTATCAAATGCCGCCGACAGCCCATGCGGGTATCATCGTGGCCGGCAGTTTGAGCCTCTGGCATTATCTTTCACTTTGGGTCGCGCCGGCGGAACTCACGGCGGTATGGTCCGGGCTGGCGTTGGTTTTGTTTGTCGTGGGGGTGATGCTGCGGGAGCGGGTGTATCGCTGGCTTGGCTTGGCCATTCTCGCCTGCGCCCTCGGGCACGTCATCTTCATCGACATCTGGAAACTCGAAATCATTTATCGGATTTTGAGCTTCATGGCCATGGGCATCGTGCTGTTGGTGCTCGGCTTCCTCTACAACAAATATCAGGAACGAATCAAGGAATGGCTGTGAGCGCCCGCTGCTTATTTCCGGCTGCCGGGCGAGGCTAAAAATTCCAGCAAGTCCGCCAAGGCCTGCTGGCTCAAGCCGGATTCCAGGCCTTCCGGCATGGCCGAGCTGTTCAGGCTTGTCAGCGAGCGAATGTTGGACCGGGGCACGACCCGCGTGGCGCCGGTCGCCTCATAGAGCGTGACGTCGAATTTGGTCTGCGCGGCGATAAAACCGGTCAAGGTCTGGCCGTCTTTTGTCTGAATGAGAAAATTCGCCAGGGCCGGCGTCACGGCGCGATTGGGATCCAACAGCCGGGTCAGCATTTCCTCCCGGCCATTCCGCGCGGCGGCGCTCAAATCCACGCCGTTGTAGTTCCCCTCGCCGGCAATCTGGTGGCAGGACGCGCACCGCGCCAAAAAGAGATCATGTCCCCGGTTCACATTTCCCTCCATCTGCGCCGCGGGCAGAAACCGCGCCACGACTTCCTGGCGTTGTGAACTGTCGGGCTGCCCCAATAAATTCGAAGCGCGCTGGCGAATGTTCGTATCAGGATGCGCGAGGAGAAACCGGATTTGCGTGGACCAGAGTTCGCCGCGCGCAATGACGCCTTTTTCGATGGCAGAAAGTAAAACGATGGTTCGCTCCGGTCGCGACAGCAAAGCGGCCACCGCTTCGGCACGCGCGCCGGGTTGCAAGAATACCCATCGGTACACCAGGCCTGCGGCTACGCGCCCATCGGGAAACCGCCCGAGCGCCGCCACCGCCGCCATCTGAATGGATTGTGATTCCGGCCGGTTCAGCAGCACCAACAGCGAGTTGCCCGCGTCCGCATAACTGGTGTAACCGAGCAAAAGAATGGCTTCCGCCCGCACTGCTTCGGCGGCGGTGTCATCGCCCATCACCCGCGTAGCCCGCGCGATAAGCGGCTGCAAAATTCCCTGGCTGTCCGCCTGGTTTAAAGTACTGCCATTCAGTTCCAACCCTTCGCCGAGCACCTGTGTGAGACTGAACGCTGCCTGCGCGTCGTTCAGGGCGGCCAAATCCCTCATGACGCGCGCCACTTCCGCAGGTTGGTTTGTCGCTCCCACCACCAACAGCAGTTGCCACAACATATTCTGGCCCGCATCGTTCCTCCGGAAATGGGCGTCGTTTGCCAGAATACCAAAAACTTCTCCTGCGCCATCACTGAGCGAACTCAGCGCGGCGGACTGCATCCAGCGGTTGGTGGAATCGTGTTGCAGCAAATCCGCCAGCGTCTGCGCCCGGCCAGGATTGCGCAGTTGGCCCAGGGTAAAAGCGAGTTGATAGCGCACCGCGATGGCCGGGTCTGCGGCGCGCGCGGCAAGTTGTTTCCATAATGAATCCGAAACCATCCCGTTTTTCGCGACAAATCTTTCTGCAAGCAACACGGCATGCTCACGCACGCGGCTGTCGGGATCGCCCAACCCTTTTATCACATGCGCCTCCAGCAGCGTGTGCAGGCCGTCGAGCGCGTGCAAGGCATGCATCCGGCCCAGCGGCGTGGAACGGGGATCGAAAAACCATTGGATCACCGGGACAACCGTCGCTTTATCCTGCCGCTCATAGAGCAAGCGGGCCGCGGTGTCGCGCTGCCAGCCATTGGCATGCATCAACATGGTGGCCAACAGTTGCGGATTGGCGGTTCCCAGATGCGGCACGGGCAGTTGCTTGAAATTAAGCGGCACGATGCGAAAAATGCGGCCATGGCCCAACGGAGTTGTCACCACGGCATTCGTGCCGACGGGTGTGGGCTTGGCTGGCGTGCCTGGTTCTTCGCGGGTGCGGTCCGCAATATACAATGCGCCGTCGGGACCGTTGATGATTTGCATCGGTTGGAAGGCGGCGTCTTTGCCGGCCAGAAATTCGATGCCCGGCTCGTCGGTCGGGCGCCGGATGGTCAACTCAAGTTCGTTGGTGTCGAGCTTTGCATGATGAATGACGCCGCTCGCGGTGTCGGCGATGAAGACATCCTCCAGGTAGGACGCGGGAAAGAGAATGCCACGGTAGATGCTCAGCCCGCTCGCCGTGGAAAAATAATTTGAAGGCCGGCCATTGGTCATCGCGGCGGGCGGGCGGGCTGTGTTCAAGCGCGCCGGAAAAATCATTGCCGCTGCCTCGTCGGGAGCTGCATTCAGCAAGGCGACCGGCATTTCCAGAAAGGGATTGCGCACGGCATAACGTTGCTCATACATCACCAGCAGCACAGGATCGACGCTGCCGCCAACGAATTTGCGTCCGCGATTATCAAAACTCATCCCGGTGAGCGCCGCACCGCTTTCGGGAACAACCACGAACGTGCGGGGATCGAAGCAAAAATTGCCCGCATCCAAAACGACGGAAGCCTTGGGGGTGCTGCTGGCAATGACATCCCCGCCCCGTCCGGCTGTGCCCACATGAATGCGGTTATCCAAACCCCAGGCAAAGCTCGTGAATGAAATCGGGCCGTTTAACCCAGTCGTCGCCTCGCTAAAACCGGTGAAGACCACCCGGCGCACATCCGCCACACCGTCCTCTTTGCTGTCCTTGAGAAACAGAATCTCCTGCCCGCAACCGACAAACACGCCGCCCCCATAACAGATCAAAGCCGACGGCTGGTTGAGATTATCCGCATAGACGGCGCTGGAATCAAAAATGCCGTCGCCATCGGTATCTTCCAACACCCGCACGCGCCCGGTGCGACCATTGGCGCGGTCCGGACGATCACGCATTTCGATGACGAACAAACGCCCGTTTTCGTCGAAGGCCATGGCGATAGGATCAACGACCAGCGGCTCCGAAGCGACGAGTTCCAGGCGGAACCCGCTCTTGATTTGGAAACTTTTGGCAAGGGCAGTTGCGGCATTCGTTACCACGACGGGTGGAACAGTGTTGGAGGCGACTGACAACTCAGCGGCCGTCGCTGTGCGAGACAGCGCCAGGCAAAGCGCCAATAAGAGCAGCAACTGGCGAGTGGTCATGCGCATACGATGCCGAAAAACCGCGGCGCAGGAAAGTAGGAAAAACAGAATAGCGGCTGAATTCGAGCCCGGGTGCGCTGCAGATGATTCCTCACTCGCCAACATCAAATGGTTACTCCATGGGGAACTTCAATCCCCATTGCGCGCGCAGGGTATCAAGTGTTTTCATAATGGCCAGGGTTTCATCCAGCGGCATGACTTTGCTTTCCAGCCGGCCTTCGCGCAAACATTCCATGAACTCCGCCGCCTCAAACTGGAATCCGTTTCCGGTAAAGGGAAATTCCAAAAATTCCTCACCGCCCGCATCCAACACCAGCGTCATGTCCGAACCGCGCCACCAGGAACGATGCAGCCGGATGCGACCCAGCGTGCCGAGAATGGAAACTTCGTGATTGGTGTTCAGGCGGATGGTGGCTTCAAACTCGGCCATTTCCCCTTTTGAATGGCGCAGGACGACCGCTTCCATTTCATCCACACCGGTCGGTCCTATTTCCGCCACACCGGTTGCCGAGGAAGGCGGACCAAAAATCATCGACGCCAGCGATATCGGATAAATGCCGACGTCCAACAACGCGCCGCCGCCCAATGCCGGATCATACAACCGCCCCGCGCGGCTTTCCCGCCGAAAGCCGATATCCGCCGTGAGCATCCGCACGTCACCAATGATGCCTTCCGCGAGCATTTCCCGGAGCCGAACGATGGGCGGCAGAAACCGGGTCCACATTGCCTCCATCAAAAGAATTTTCTTCGCCCGCGCCATTTGAATGACAGCCTCCGCCTCCTGCGCATTAATGGCAAACGGCTTTTCGCACAAGACCGGTTTCCCGGCCGTCAGCGCCAGCTGCATGTTTTCGGCATGGAGCGAATTCGGGGTGGCCACGTAAACCGCGTCCACGTCGGCATCATGGACCAGCGCCTCGTAGCTGGGATGGCGGTGCGCCACGTTAAATTCCTGGGCAAACTTGTCCGCACCCGCCTGCGACCGGGAGCCGACGGCCACCAATTCGGCGTCCAACAGCGAAGTCAACCCCTGGGCAAACTCCTTTGCGATTCTGCCCGTTCCAATAATTCCCCAGCGGATTTTGTCAGCCATGTGGATAAATTATGTTTAATTTGGTAGCCGTGTCACCAATACCTTCTGCAATGGGGGTAGCTTAGCTCGTTGTGGCATAAATAACGAGTCAATAAGCAGCAGTGCCAAAAAGACCCAGAGAAGTGCTCCGATCCAGAACTTCAACCGCAATTTTGGCGGTTTTTACGCGGTTTCGGCTTTACAGAAGGCGGGTTGACGGGCAATGTTTCGCGCGGTTCAGAAGTGGTTGGAGTGGTTCGGCAACACCCGATTCGCCCGCCTTGAAACGACTTATTTATGTCAGAATTAGTTGGAAACCTTTTAGTGGCACAATCCGGCGGCCCCACGGCCGTCATCAATGCCAGCGTCGCCGGTGTGATTCAGGAAGCCGGCAAACATGAATGCATTGAGGAAATCTACGGCGGGCTCAACGGCATCCTCGGCCTGATTAACGAAGAGTTGATCGACATCAACGAGGAAAAGGCGCGCACCATCGAGGGCTTGAAATATACCCCCGCCGCCGCGCTCGGCACGTGCCGTTACAAACTGGATTTCAAGAAGAAGCCCGAGCAGGCCGCCAAGGACATGGACCGCCTGTTCGAAGTCTTCGCCGCGCACAACATCCGGTTCTTTTTTTACATTGGCGGCAACGATTCCCAGGACACCGCGCATAAAATTCACGAGCAGGCCATCGCGCGCGGTTACGAACTGCGTGTCATCGGCGTGCCCAAAACCATCGATAACGATTTGCCGCACACCGACCATTGCCCCGGATACGGCTCGGTCGTGAAATACAACGGCACGACGGTTATGGAAATCGCAGCCGACGTGAGCAGCATGGCCACGGATGACGGCTCCTGCTGTCTCGTGGAAGTGATGGGCCGCTCGGCAGGCTGGATCGCCGCCGGCACCGCCTTGGCCAGGCGCGGCCCCAATGATGCGCCCCATATCGTTTTGCTCCCGGAGATTCCGCTGGATGAAGGCGCGTTCCTGCTACGCCTGAAGGATATCGTTTCCCAGCTTAAATATTGCGTCGTAGTGGTGGGTGAAGGTGTCAAGAACACCGCCGGCGAGGAAATTGGCGCGGACAAATCACGGCTCGATGCCTTTGGTCATCCGGTGCTTTCCGGCGCCGCTGACTATCTCGGCGAACTCGTGCAGCACAAGCTGAACCTCAAGACCCGCACCGTAAAGCTCGGTTACGCCCAACGCGCGGCAGCACATTACGCGAGCGCGACAGATTCCGCCGAAGCCAGTGCCTGTGGCGAAGCGGCGGTGCGCGCGGCCGTGGCCGGCCAGAGCGGGCTCATGGTCAAGATTGTGCGGCTGGAAACCAGTCCCTACAAGTGGACCACCGGATTACAGCCGTTGCAGGACATTGCCAACGTGGAACATTTCGTTCCCCGCGACTGGATCAGCGAGGATGGGTTCATGCCGAATGAAAAGTTTATCGACTACGCCCGTCCGCTGATTGAAGGCGAAGTCAAGGTCCCCACCGAAGGCGGGCTGCCCAAGTTTGCCGTTCTGGAAAAAGTGCGCGTGGAGAAGAAACTTCCGCCGCGCGGCTGATCACTGGCGGAGCCGGAGAGTGGCGTAAAATATCGGTCTTTCGGGACGTGGCAAATTTACTTTGTCGCGCCCTTTTGACTGAGGCGGTCCAGTTGCTTCCTTAATTCAGCCAGTTCCTCGTCGGACAAATCGTCCAGCTTGATCATCTTATTGCGCGCCCCATGAATCGCGCGAATCAGTTCATCGAGCTTCAGATGAAACGACTTGGCATCCCGGTTTTGGGTGTTTTGGATCAGGAACACCATCAGAAAGGTAACGATGGTGGTGCCGGTATTGATGACGAGTTGCCAGGTGTCAGAAAACTTAAAGATCGGCCCGCAGGCAGCCCAACCAATAATGATCAAGGCCGCAATGAAAAAGGACCAGGGATTGCCTACCAGATTGGACATTTGATGAGCAAAGTGACGGAACCACGCGTGAATGCGGCTGGGGGTTGAAGTTGTGTCCATTTAAGCCTCCAATAAAATTTCAGGGTTTGTGAAGTGCATTACACCGCAAAATATCACTTTGTGCGTGTCATTGCACTATTCCTGAATGAAAAAAACCGCGAAATAGTCCCCGCCGCCAATGGTGGCAGCGTTGGCTCAAAGGACAGGAATTACATCGGGTCGCGGTTGACGTCCTTGTAATAGATGTAGCTGGCGGGAGTTTTGCCCATGGCCACGAACCATTGCGGACAGTAGGGCGCCATCCAGATGACATCACCGGCCTGCACCGGATGATAATCGGCATCCAGCCGGTAAACCCCCTGCCCTTGCAACATCAAGAGACCGTGTTCCATGACGTGCGTTTCCACGAACGGCAATGTGGCCCCTGGCTGATAGGTAAAAATATTCACGGCCATGTCAAAGGCCGGCGTGTCGTAGAGCAACACCTGCAAGCGGGCATCTTCATTGCCGAGGAACGGCTGGCCTTTCACTTCCCGTTCATGGGCAAAAATCGCTTCCGGCTTTCCAGCCCCGGCGAGCGGTTCATATTCCTTCTGGAAAATCAGCAGCTTGCCGCCGTTGCCGGTGCCTTGAAAATGAATATCCTTGCCTGCCGGTATGTACGCGTAACTGCCGGCTTCGAGCCGGTGTTTCTTTTCATCCACAATCACACTGCCGGTGCCTTCGATGACATAAACGAAAAATTCCGTTTTCCCTGTGTTGCCCCGACCCTGGCCATCCTTGTTCAAAGTGATGAGCAGTTGGCAAAATCTTGCACCCATCGCCGGCGAGATGAGGACGTTGCACGTCACATTTTCCCAACCCGGCAAAAAGCTGGGCACAAAGCCGCTCGGGGTGAGCAAGGCATACCGGTCTTTTACAACATTGCGCGTGGCGCCAAACAGTTCAGTCATTTTTTAGTCTCCCAATCCATGGGTTTCACCAATTGTCCTAATGGCTTTGCCGTAACTTTGCCATCTTTAAATATCGTACGACCGCGCACCAGGGTTTGAATCACCTTCCCGTTGAGTCGGCGACCGACATACGGGCTTTGCGGATGGCGATAAAACAAATCGGCCAACTCGACAGTGAAAGCCTCCTTTAAATCAACCAATACCAGGTCCGCATCAGCGCCCACGGCAATCTGTCCCTTGGCCGGGGGCAGTTGGAAACGCTCGACCACATTCCGCGAAACCAGGCGGGTGAGGAGAGGCAGGGCGATTTCGCGCTGCACATGGCCCGCGGTAATTAACAGCGGTAGCAGATGTTGCACACCGGAGATGCCGCCCCAGACCTTGAAAAAATTCTCGTCCAGCTTCATGTCCGGCGGCGCGGGAGAATGGTCTGAGCCGACGGTCGTCACCTGGCCCGCTTGGAGCGCCTGCCACAGCGCTTCCTGGGCTGGTTGTGGACGGAGCGGCGGCGCGCACTTGGCCACCGCGCCCAACGCCAGCACATCCTCCTCCGTCAGCACCAGATAATGCGGGCAGGTTTCGCAACTGACATCCACGCCCTGTTGCTGCGCCGCGGCAATCAGCGCGATGCCCGCGCCGCAGCTCACATGCACAATATGCAGCGCACAGCCAGTCTCGCCGGCCAGCGCCAGCGCGCGTTGGATGGCGTCCAATTCGGCCTTGATCGGTCGCGAATCGAGATAATCGCGGATGGAAGTTTTGCCAGCCTGCAGGCATTGCTCCGCCCGTTCGCGGGTCATAACATCGCTTTCAGCATGGACGGCCACGATTTTTTTCAATTGCGCCGCGCGCTGCATCCCGGCGCGCAACACCTGATCATCCACGCTGGAAAAATCTTCGATGCCGCTGTTGGACATGAACGCCTTGAAGCCAATGACACCACGCGCGGCCAACTCCTCGAGCCGGTCGAGATTGCCGGGAACCAGGCCGCCCCAGAACGCGAAATCGACCAGCGAACCGGCCGCGGCGGCGGCCAGTTTCTCGTCAAAGCTGGCGGCATCGACGGTGGGCGGATGGGCGTTGAGTGGCATGTCGAAGAACAATGTGCCACCGCCGGCCGCCAGCGCCGCGCTGCCGGTGACGAAGCCTTCCCAATGCGCACGACCCGGTTCGTTGAAATGCACATGGGCATCGATGACTCCGGGAAATAGATGGCGTCCAGTGGCATCAATGGTTTCCTTGGTGGATGCCGACAAGGCCGGTTGCAGGGCGACGATTTTTCCGTCCGCCACTCCGATATCGAGCGGCTTCGCTTCCGTGGCTGTAATGACTATTCCTCCGCGCAGGAGGAGATCAAGTTCAGGCATGCTTTTTACCGGACAACGGGTTCAGTTGATTGCCCAATAATAGCAGATAGTCGCCCATTACCGCAATGGCAACCCTGACATCATCGGTCATCACCGCTTCGGCGGGATTATGGCTGATGCCGCCTTCGCAACGGACAAAGAGCATCGCCATCGGCGTGATTTCACCGAGCATGGCGGCATCATGGCCCGCACCGCTGGCTAATTCCGTGACTTCCACCAAATGCCGTTTGGCCGCCTTGGAGAGCAATGCTGTCAGCTCGTGCGAGCAGGGAACCGATTGCGCTTCATGCACAATTTCCCAGTCCAAAGCAATGCCGCGCTTTTCCGCAGTCCGATGCGCCACTTCGTTCAGCCGGGCGCAAGCGGAGGTGCGCGTGGCATCGACATGATGGCGGATATCCACCGTCAGGATGACCTCGCCGGGAATGACATTGCTGGCGCCGGGCAGGGCTTCGATCTGGCCAACGGTAGCGATAAGGCCGGGGAAATCGTTCGTGCTGACTTCTACGGCGGTGATGAAATGCGCGGCGGCCACCAAGGCATCGCGACGTAACCCCATGGGCGTGGTGCCCGCGTGGCCGGCCTGACCGGTGAAACGCGCCCGGACGCGCATCTGGCCGGAAATCGCCGTTACCACTCCCACGGGCTGATATTTCTTTTCCAGCACCGGGCCCTGTTCGATGTGAATCTCGGTATAGCCGAGCAATTGTTGCGGATCGCGGCGTCCTTCCTTGAGTTTGTCGGGATTGCCACCAAAAGTGCGGATGGCGTCGGCCATGGAAATGCCGCGTGAATCAAACCGTTTCAAATCCTGTTCATTAAAACGACCGGTCAAAACCTTGCTGCCCAAGTAAGTGGTCTGGTAGCGAACGCCTTCTTCATCCGCAAAGCCAATGACTTCGATGGCAAAGGGCAGCAGCGTCTGGCTTTGGTGTAATTGCTGCACACAGGCGATGGCAGCGATGACTCCGAGCGGGCCGTCGTATTTGCCGGCGTCGCGCACGGTGTCGAGATGGGAGCCGAGCAGGAAAGTTTTTCCGCTTTCCTCGCGTCCGGGATAACGGCCAATCACGTTGCCGATGGCATCTTCCGAGACCGTCATGCCCGCCTCGCGCATCCAGGTGGCGACCAGATCATTCGCCTGGCGCATCGCGGGTGAACCGAAGGTGCGCGTCAAGCGGTCCGGCTCTTCGCTGATTCGGGCCAGCGCTTCGATGCGTTCCATCACTGTTTGGGCCAAATCAATTGTACTCATGACAAAAATCCGATTTATCGTTGGCAGATTATCAGCAGATGCCGGGCCAATTCAGGCTCGCGCCAGCCCTTTTTGTTGTTGTCCTACAAGCGCATGCGCAGCCACCGTGGGCCGGCAAACTGGCTGGCGGCTCAACTGCCACGATAGGTGCTGTAGGCCCAGGGCGAGCAGAGCAAAGGAACATGATACGAAGCGGCCGCATCGGCAATCCCGAATCGCACCGGCACGCGATCCAGAAATGGAAGGCCGGCGGCAGGACTGCCTTTGGTCGCAAAATAGTCACCCACGTAAAACACCAGTTCATACTGTCCGATTTTCATCTCCCCCGCGCTCAGGAGTGGCTGGTCAGCGCGGCCATCCGCGTTGGTGCGGACCGTTTTCAGGAGTGTCGGCGACGGGCCGGCCAGGGACCACAATTCAATTTGCATTCCCGGCGCGGGCGAGCCGTGCGCAGTGTCCAAAACGTGGGTGCTTAATTTGGCAGGCATAAATTTAATCATTAACAGGCATCACTGATGATATCCTGGAGTCGCAGCCAGGCGATTTTTCCAATTTCATCCAATGCGGCCCGGATTTCCTGTTCGCGCGAATTTTTCAGTCGCGTCTCGAAGCCCTGTAAAATGGCTTCCTTCTTATTAAGCCGCGCGCAAATCACAAATGGAAAGCCGAATTTGGCTTGATACGCTGCATTGTTCTTTTGAAACAGGGCAATCTCCTGCGGGCTAAGCTGCCCCAAACCGGCGCTGGCCTGCTCGTGATTTGATTCGGGCGTCAAACTGCCCGCGAGCGCGGCCCGGCCGACGAGATCCGGATGCGCCTGGATCAACTTGACCTGCTTTTCCGGTCCCGCATTCTGTACCACTCGAAATAACGCCAGATACAACCGTTCCGAATCGTCAAACGGCCGCTGCTCCCAAGCCGACTCCGCAATCCAGGGTGAGTGTTCAAATACCGGGCCAATGACGCGGGTGAATTCCGCGCGGGAGAGAGTGTTTAGTTCGGCGATGGTCATGGTAAGTAGCGGCAAATGAGTTCAGGTTGGGCTTCGCACCCAGTGCAACGTTTTCTCCGCGAGTTTATCGAATGCGGTCACACACAATTCCAGGTGCTCTTCCTTGGTGTCCTCAATCTTGTTGTGGCTGATGCCGTGGAGGCTTTGGACGAACATCATGACGGTGGGCACGCCCGCGCGCGCCACTTCGGCGGCGTCGTGCAGCGGGCCGGAGGGCAGGCGATGACGCTGGCCGCAGGTTTCGCCAATGGCTTCGTCGCACAGGTCAATCAAACGGGGATTGAAAAGCACCGGTTCAATCTGCCAGAGCCGTTCCCAGGTGACTTTGACATTGCCTTCGCGAGCGAACTTTTCGCTGGCCGCTTTTGCCTCGGACAACATTTGCGCGAGCGCGGCGGCATCGAGGTGACGCTGGTCGAGGGTAATGCGGCATTCTTCAACCACGCTGGTGACGATGCCGGGCTTGGTGGTGCAGGAACCAATGGTGCAGACGCCGCCGTGCCGCTCCGCGATGCGATAACTTTCGGGACTCATTTTGGCGGCGGCGAGAAAGGCATCTTTGCGGCGGTTCATCGGTGTGCTGCCGGAATGCGCAGCCTGGCCGTGAAACGTAATGGCGTGGCGCTCAACGCCAAAGGTGCCCAAGACTACGCCGAGGGGTAAATTGAGGTCCAGCAGCACGGGGCCCTGTTCAATATGCAATTCCAGGTAGGCGGCGGCGTGCTTGAGTTCCGCGCCGCATTCCTTGACCCGCTCAAAATCTACGCCGATTTCCTTCAATGCGTCCGGGAGGCGAATGCCGTCCTTGTCCTTGAGGCCGCGGGCTTCGTCCAGATCAAGATTTCCGGAACAGGCGGACGACCCGAACAAACTTTTACCAAAGCGCGCCCCTTCCTCATCGGCCCAATCCACGAGGCGGACCGTCACGGGCGGTTTGCCATTATATTGCGCGTGGATGCGCCGGAGAACTTCCAGGCCGGCGACCACATTGAGGCAACCATCCAGCCAGCCGCCGTTCGGCACGGAATCCATGTGGCCGCCCATGAGCAGCGCGCGGTCGGATTCGCCGCGGAGAGTCGTCCAGAGATTGCCGGCGGCGTCGGTATGAATTTCGACCGGCAAGGCTTCCAGTTTCTGCCGGAGCCAAGCGCGAGTGGCGACCCACGTTTTGGTGAAGGCGACCCGTTGCGCGCCATTTTCGTCGCCGGTAAGGCTGCGCAGTTCCTTGAGTTCGGCGACGGTGCGTTTGGGATTCAAAGCGCTCATGCGGGTCAATCATGGCTCGCAAAGAAGAATTTTCAACCAAAACAAAATCACGCCTGCCGCCGTATGGGCCGGCGACTGGCTTCCCGGGTGCCCTATCCCCGGTCCATTTGGCCTTATTTTGCTGCTTCCATTTCTTTTTGCGCCTGTTAGAATAGTGAGAAGAATAAATAAGAATAAACTGCGCACAGGGCGCGGAAAAAGATCATGCCCATCAGTCCACGATTTGGAGCGGCAACGGTGAAGGCCAATTTGGCCAACCACCCAACGCGCCGAACGTTGCAAAAATCCCCCCCTGTTTCTGCAAGATTCATGGAAAGCTAAAAACCAAAAGACGCTTATGCCCACACTCGCAACCACAGTTGACGGTCTTAACCTTCCCAATCCTTTCATCATCGGCTCCGGTCCGCCGGGAACGAACCTGAATGTCATCGGCAAAGCCTTCAAAGAAGGCTGGGGCGCGGTTATCGCGAAGACCGTCAGCCTGGATGCCTCCAAAGTCATCAATGTTTCGCCGCGTTATGCCAAATTAATGGCCAACGACGGCCAGGAAGTCATTGGCTGGGAAAACATCGAGTTGATCAGCGACCGTCCGTTCAAGATTTGGGAGGAGGAATTCAAGAAGTGCAAGGACATGTATCCCAAGGGGGTGCTCATCGCCTCGATCATGGAGGAGTATCGCAAGGACGCCTGGGTGGAGATTGTGCAGCGTTGCGAAGCGGCGGGCGTGGATGCGTTTGAGTTGAATTTTTCCTGCCCGCACGGCCTGCCCGAACGCAAGATGGGCGCGGCCATGGGCCAGGACCCGGATATTCTGGAGGAAGTCTGCGGCTGGGTGAAAGGCGCCGCGACGAAACCGTTCTGGGCAAAGATGACGCCGAACATCACGCATATTGAAGACCCGAGTCGCGCGTCGTTACGCGGCGGGGCGACCGGCTTGAGCGCCATCAACACCATCCGGAGCGTTTGCAGCGTCAATCTGGACTCGCTGCGCCCGGAACCGAACGTGGAAGGCTACACCACGCCGGGCGGTTATTCGTCCAAGGCGGTGCGGCCGATCGCGCTGCGCATGGTCATGGAAATTGCCACGATGATCCGCAATGAATTTCCGGGGCGCTCGCTCTCCGGCCTCGGCGGCATCGAGAACGGCAACGACGCCGCGCAATTCATTTTGCTTGGCTCGGACACCGTGCAGGTTTGCACCGGGGTGATGAAGTTTGGCTATGAATGCGTGAAGCCGATGTGCGATGAGTTGCTCTCATTCATGGCGAAGCACAAATTCGAAACGCTCGCCGATTTCAAAGGCAAGAGCCTGGATTATTTCACCACACACGCCGATCTCGTGAAGCGCCAGGCGGAACGCAAGGCGGCGCAGAAGGCGGCGGCGGCCAGCAAGACGGTCAAGAGCGACGGCGAATGGACCGGCGACGAATTCGTCAAGCAATCGGATGCCTTGTCACGGGGATAAGGAACAAACCAGCCCCCCACGGGACCTAAATTAACGTAGAAGTTTATTAATTCGTTTTAACTCAATATTTCATGTCACAGTCGCAAGCTCTCAGCCCCTGCCCCAACTATATTGGCGGCGAATGGCAAACCGTTACCGGCGTTGCCACGTCCCCCGTGCATAATCCCTCCACCGGCGCGGTCATCGCTGAAACGCCGATGGGCACCGTCCAACATGTGGACGACGCCGTGAATGCCGCGCATCAGGCATTTCCCGCCTGGTGGGAGACGCCGCCGACCGAGCGCGCGCGGATCTTTTTTCGTTTCAAGATGCTGTTGGAGGATAATTTTGAAGCGCTGGCGCAGAGTGTTACGCGCGAGCATGGCAAGACGCTGGTGGAATCGCGCGGGGACGTGCGGCGCGGGATTGAAATGGTGGAGTTTTCCTGCGGCATTCCGTCGCTATTAATGGGCGAGGTGCTGGAGAACGTGGCGCGCGGAATTGATTGCGATGCCATTCGGCAACCGCTCGGCGTTTGCGCAGGCATCACGCCGTTTAATTTTCCCGCCATGGTGCCGCTCTGGATGTATCCGGTGGCGCTCGTTTGCGGCAACACCTTCGTGCTGAAGCCGAGCGAGAAAGTTCCGCTCACGGCAATTCGCATCGCGCAATTGCTGGAACAGGCCGGGCTGCCGAAAGGCGTTTTCAATATTGTCCATGGCGGCCGCGAATGTGTGGATGCATTGCTAAGGCACCCCAAGGTGCGCGCCATTTCATTCGTCGGCTCTACACCGGTGGCTAAGCAGATTTTTGAGATTGGCACCAAACACGGCAAGCGCGTGCAATCCAACGGCGGCGCGAAGAATTACATTCTGCTGATGCCCGACGCGGATGTGGAGAATTCAGTCAAAGGGGTGACGGAAGCCGCCTTTGGTTGCGCCGGGGAACGTTGCATGGCTGGTTCTACCGCCATTGTGGTGGGCGATGCCGCCAAGACGGTTCTGCCCGCGCTGGTCGATGTGACGCGCAAGATTCAGGTCGGCCCGACGGATCGCGCGGCCCAGCCGCACATGGGGCCGGTCATCACCAAACAACATCGCGACCGGGTGTGCGAATTAATCGATGCCGGTGTGAAGGAAGGGGCCAAGGTATTGGCGGACGGCCGCGGCGTCAAAATCGCCTCGGAACCTAACGGGTTCTATGTCGGCGCAACGTTGCTGGATGAAGTGCAAAGCAGCATGACCGTAATGCGCGAGGAGATTTTTGGACCGGTATTGAACGTGATGCGCATGGACGATCTCGATGCCGCCATTGAAACCGCCAATCGCTCGGCATTCGGCAACGGCGCCTCGATTTTTACGCGTTCTGGCAAGGCGGCGCGGGAATTCAAGCATCGTATCAAGGCCGGCATGGTCGGCATCAACATTGGCGTGCCCGCCTCGATGCCATGGTTTCCGTTTAACGGTTGGGACGATTCATTTTTCGGCGATCTGCACATGCAGGGCAAGGAAGGGGTGCAATTTTTTACCCAGTTGAAAGTCACCACCAGCCGCTGGTTCAGTTACGGCGAAGGCGATATTTGGCATCGTTAAACGACCCGCGCAAATTTCAGGCATTATATGGGATTGCTCATCAAGAACGGTGAAATTGTAACGGCCAGCGAACGTTATGTGGCCGATATTTGGTGCGAGAATGAAACCGTCACGCGCATCGACCGCAACATCCCGACGCCGCCCGGCGCAGAGGTGATTGATGCCACGGGCAAATATGTGTTTCCCGGTTTCATCGATCCGCACGTTCATATTTACCTGCCGTTCATGGGGACATTTTCGAAGGATACCTATGAGACGGGCAGCCAGGCCGCGCTGGCCGGCGGCACCACGACGTTGATTGAGATGTGCTGTCCGGCGCGCAGCGATGAGGCGCTGGCGAGTTTTGATTTGTGGATGGCGCAGGCGGTGGGCAAATCGGCGTGTGATTTCACCTTCCACATGGGCGTGACGAAGTTTGATGCCAAGGCCGAGGCGCAATTGCGCGAGATCGTGGCGCGGGGAATCAGTTCGTTTAAAATTTTCCTGGCGTACAAGGGCGCATTTGGCATCGATGACACGGAACTTTATCACACGCTCAAGCTCGCCAAAGAGCTGGGCGTGATTGTCACCGCTCATTGCGAAAACGAAACGCTGGTGGCGGAACGCCAGAAGGAACTGCTGGCGGCGGGCAAGACTGATCCCGGCCAACACCATGAAAGCCGGCCGCCGTCCGTTGAAGCTGAGGGCGTGCATCACCTGATGACGTTTGCCGAGTTGACCGGCGCGGCCACTTACATCGTGCATTTGAGTTGCAAGGAGGCGCTGGATGAAGCCATCGCCGCCCGCCAACGGGGCGTGCGGGTGAATGTGGAGACGCTGATTCAATATCTGGTGCTCGATAAAAGTTACGCGGAGCGCCCGAATTTCGAGGGGGCAAAATATGTAATGTCGCCGCCGTTGCGCGATGCGCGGAATCAGGCGGTGCTCTGGAATGGGCTGCGCTCTGGCCTGGTAAATACGGTGGCCACGGATCATGCGCCGTTCGATTTCATAACCCAGAAGCCGATGGGCAAGGATGACTTCACCAAAATCCCCAACGGCATTCCGTCCTTGGAAGAACGCATTAACCTGCTTTACACCCACGGTGTGAAGGCGGGAAAGATTGACCTGCATACGTTCGTGAACGTCGCGAGCACGCAGGTCGCGAAGACCTTCGATCTTTTCCCGCGCAAAGGCACCATCCAGCCGGGCAGCGACGCCGACCTCGTGGTTTTCGATCCCAACTATCGCGGCGCCATTTCAGCGCAGACGCAGATGATGAATGTGGATTACAGCGCGTTTGAAGGTTGGAAGATTGAAGGTCGCCCCAGCGTTGTCACCGTGCGCGGACAGGTTGCAATCAAAAATGGAAAGTTTGTTGGCACTGTCGGTCGCGGCCAATTCCTCCAGCGCAAGCCGAGTCATTTTTAGTCATTAGCCCATATGCCAAGTCCAACCGCCGCTCCTGACAACTCAGCCCTCGCGGACATTGAGAGCAGCAGTCTTTACAGCGCGGATTTGGCGCCGGTGCCAACGGAGCGTCGGAAATGGGGCATGTGGAACTTCGCCGCGCTTTGGATTTCCATGGCGGCGTGCATTCCCACTTATATGCTGGCCTCGTCGCTGATTGGCGGGGGCATGAACTGGTGGGAGGCGGTCCTGACCATTTTTCTCGGCAACCTCATCGTCCTTATCCCGATGATGTTGAATGCCCATGCCGGAACGCGTTATGGCATCCCCTTCCCCGTTTTTTGCCGCGCGTCGTTCGGAACTGTAGGCGCCAATGTGCCGGCGTTGTTGCGCGCGCTGGTGGCTTGTGGGTGGTTCGGTATCCAGACCTGGATCGGCGGCAATGCCATCTTCAAAATTCTCGCCATCTTTTTCCCCGCGATGGTCCCGGGAGCGGTGACAAATGCTTTTGGCATCACCCTGGCCCAGTTCCTTTGCTTCCTGTTTTTTTGGGGCATCAACATGTGGATTATTTACAAAGGCATCGATTCCATCCGCCTGCTGTTGAGCATCAAAGCGCCTTTGTTGCTCGCGTTGGGACTGTTGCTGCTCGGATGGGCGTATCGCGAAGCCGGCGGGTTCGGGCCAATTCTGTCGCAGCCTTCCGCCTTTGATGCCGGGCAGCCGAAGAGCGGACAATTCTTTCTGTTCTTCGTTCCGGCGCTGACGGGGATGATTGGTTTCTGGGCGACGCTGTCGCTGAACATTCCTGATTTCTCGCGCTATGCGCGTTCGCAACGGGATCAACTTGCCGGGCAGGCGCTCGGCTTGCCACTGACGATGGCGCTTTACGCGTTCATCGGCGTCGCCGTCACCTCGGCCACCACCATTATCTACGGCCAGACCCTCTGGGATCCGGTGGATGTGTTGACGCGATTTAAGAATCCAGTGGTGTTGATCGGGGCGATGGTCGCGCTTTGCATCGCCACGCTGGCGACGAACATTGCCGCCAATGTCGTCAGTCCCGCAAATGATTTTGCGCACATCGCGCCCAAGCATATCACCTTTCGCATGGGCGGGTTGATTACCGGATTGATTGGCATGGCGATCATGCCCTGGAAGCTGGTCGCCGACCCGAAGGGTTACATTTTTACCTGGTTGGTTGGGTATGGCGCGTTGCTGGGCCCCATCGGCGGGATCATGATTGCCGACTATTTCGTGTTCCGCAAACGCCAGCTCAATCTGGTTGATCTTTACAAAGCGGACGGTGAATACCGCTACAGCAAAGGGTTCGGCCTGCCGGCAATCTTTGCGCTGGTGCTGAGTGTTTTGCCCAACCTGCCGGGACTTTTGGCCGAAGTGGACTGGATCCCCAAAGCAAAGGTTCCGGCGATTTTCCTCACGCTTTATACTTACGCATGGTTTGCGGGGTTTGCGCTGGCGTTTTGTCTTTATCTCGTTTTCAAGAATATTGCGGCCAGGCAACCTGCTGCTGCTACGGCACAAATTAAGGCCGCGCAGAGCTAAAACCGGCGCAATGGATTGCCGCCGGCCGAATTTATAATAAAATAAAAGAAAAAAGCTGAATGAATATGAAAACACCGACCCTGCCTCCGTTTAATCATAAACCACTGCCGTACACCGGGCCCTCGGCTGAAGAGGTGCTGCGATTGCGCAAGGAATTCTTAAGCCCCGCGCTGTTCCTTTACTACAAGAAGCCGATCATGTTCGTGGAGGGCAAGGCGCAGTATTTGTTCGATGAAAAAGGGCGCCGTTACCTGGACGGACTGGGCGGCATTGTCACCATCAGCGTGGGACATTGCCATCCGCACGTGCTGGAAGCGGTGCGGAAGCAGAACGAAACCCTCCAACATTCCACCACCATTTACCTGCACCCGAACATCGCGGAATATGGCCAGAAGCTGGCCTCCAAAATGCCGGGTGACCTCAAGGTTTGCTATTTCGTCAACTCCGGCTCGGAGGCAAATGACCTCGCACTGTTGATGGCGCGCGCTTACACGGGAAATTATGACGTGATTGCGCTCCGCAATTCGTATCATGGCGGCAACTCGTCGGGGATGTCGGTTACGGCGCACAGCACCTGGAAATTTAATGTGCCGCACAGTTTCGGCGTGCATCACGCGATGGTGCCGGACCCGTATCGCGGTCCCTACGGGCGGAACGATCCCGAAGCGGGCAAAAAATATGCGGCGGATGTGAAGGAATTGATCGGGTATGCGACGTCGGGCCAGGTGGCGGGCTTCATCGCGGAATCGATTCAAGGCGTCGGCGGCGTGGTGGTATTTCCCGATAATTATCTCAAGCACACGTACGAACATGTGCGCGCGGCCGGCGGCGTTTGCATCGCGGACGAAGTGCAGGCCGGGTTTGGACGGACGGGGACGCATTTCTGGGGCTTCGAGACGCAGG
Source organism: Pedosphaera sp. (assembly GCA_028293325.1). GTDB lineage: Bacteria > Verrucomicrobiota > Verrucomicrobiia > Limisphaerales > Pedosphaeraceae > JAQGOT01. The sequence continues at coordinate 46,934 of JAQGPA010000040.1, forward strand.
GCGTCATCCCGGACATCGTGACGATGGCCAAGGGCATCGGCAATGGGTGTCCGCTGGCGGCCGTGGTGACCACGCCGCAGATTGCGAGCGTGCTGGCCAAGCGTATTCATTTCAACACGTTCGGCGGCAATCCGGTGGTGTGTGCGCAGGGCAAGGCGGTGCTGGAAGTCATCGAACAGGAAAATCTCCAGGCGAATGCGCTGAAGATCGGGAATTACATTCTCGCGGGGTTGGAGCGTTTGAAGCAGAAGCACAACATCATCGGCGACGTGCGCGGCAAGGGGCTGATGCTGGGCATCGAACTGGTCAAGGACCAAACCACCAAGGAACCGGCGAAGTCGGAATGCGCGCAAGTGCTGGAGACGTGCAAGGATTTGGGCTTGCTGCTCGGCAAGGGCGGGTTGAATGGGAACATCGTCCGTTTTGCGCCGCCGATGTGCGTCACGCAGGCCGACGCCGATTTCATGCTCGAAGCGTTTGAGGCCGCATTTTCGACGCTCTAAAATATTCATGAAATTAAACCATCAGCAGTATGGCAAGGCGCGGGTGCGGGTGATGAAGGTCACCCGGACGGCGCAGCAGCACGAGATCAAGGAAGTGAACGTGATGGTGATGCTGGAAGGGGATTTTGCCAGTTCCTACACGGAGGGTGATAACAGCAAGGTGGTGGCGACCGACACCATGAAGAACACGGTCAACGCACTGGCGAAGGAACATCTCGGTGCGCAGATCGAGCAGTTTGGCATGGCGCTGGGGCAGCATTTCCTCAAGCGCTACACCCAGGTGCGACAGGTAACGGTTGAACTGGAGGAGCGGCCCTGGCAACGATTGAGCGTGGAGGGAAAGCCCCATGCGCACACGTTTTTAGGCAGCGCCCAGGAGCGGCCGTTTGCGCGGGTGATCAGCACGCGGGAGAAAGTCGTGGTGGAAGCCGGCGTGGATGATTTGCTGATCCTGAAAACGACCGGCTCGGGTTTTGAGGGTTATCCCAAGGATAAATTCACGACCCTGCCGGAGACCAAGGACCGCATCATGGCCACGAGCATGAAAGCGACGTGGCTTTACCAGAAAGCGCCCAAGGATTATGCCGTGACGAACCGGCGCATCCTGGAAGCGATGCTCAAGGTGTTTGCGGTCAATTATAGCCCATCCGTCCAGACCACGCTTTATCAAATGGCGGAAGCGGCGCTGCATGCCGTGCCGGAGATTGCCCAGGTGAATTTAAAAATGCCCAACAAGCATTGCCTGCTGATCAACCTCACGCCGTTCGGCGTGGAGAATAAGAACGAGATTTTTGTTCCGACCGATGAACCGCACGGCCAGATTGAAGCGACGATTACCCGGGACTAATTCCCGTTAATTGATGGGAACATAAACGGTGAAGGTCGTGCCCTGGCCGATTTTGGTGCGGACATGCATGGCGGCCTTGGCTTCTTTGACGAGGCGCTGAACCACATTCAGCCCCAGGCCGGTGCCCTGGTCAGCTGCCTTGGTGGTGAAATAGGGATCAAAAATTTTCGGCAGAATTTCCCCCGGAATGCCCGGTCCGGTATCCGTCACGGTCATCGAGAGCAGCGGTCCCACGTTCCGAAAGCCTTCCCGATTGACCAACCGTTCCTCCAGGCTGTCGGTGAATTGCGTCAGATCGAGCGACTGCGGCAACTGACAGCCATGGATGCGCACGGAATGTTTTTCGGGCGCGCACTGGAAACCATTGACGGCGAGGTTGAGCAAAATCTGAATCAGGTCGGTGCCATTGATGCGCACGGCAACGTCTTCCAGGAATGGTTCAATCACCAACTCGTTATGCTTAACGGCGGGATGAACGCGCAGGAGTTCGTGCAAGTCGGACAGGATGTGATTGATGCCCACCGCCGGGCTCTCGTCGGAATTCTGCCGCAGAAAGCCGAGGTAACGACGGGAAATTTCGATGCAGTTGGTCACCTGGCGGGTGATGGTTTTGAGGCGGTCCTTGACGAAATCCAGGTCCTCGCCCTCGACCCGGTTGCCGCCGCCAATCCGCTGGTTCATGAGCTGGATGAACCCGGAGATGACCGTGAGGGGGCCGTTGATGTCGTGAATAATGCTGGCGTAAATTTCGCCGCGGGTGCGGGTGATTTCCTCCACCATTTTCTGGTTCTGCAATTCCTTTTGCAATTCCTGTAATTGCTGGCCGTTGTTGCGGATTTCCTCACCGAGGGAACGGCGTTCCATGGCATTGGCGACCGCCTTGCGCATGGTGGTGATGTCGAAAGGCTTGTTGAGATAATCACAGGCGCCAAGGCGCAACGCCAGCCGGAGCGTGTCCACCGTCTCATAGGCGGTGAGCATGATGACTTCAATGGCCGGGTCCACGGCCTTGAGTTCCCCCAAAAGTTCCACGCCGGACATGCCAACCATGCGGATATCGGTGATGACCACGTCAATTTTGTTCTGCTTGGCCAACTCGATGGCGCGGGCGCCGTCGTTGGCAATCAGGAGATCGTATTCACCTTTAAAGACGACGCGAAGGGATTGCCGCGGGCCTTCCTCATCATCCACAATCAACAAAGTGCGCTTGGGCGAGGAGTTGCCGGGGATGAGTGGCTTGACAGCGGTATCAGTTGGAAGCGTGGAGTTCATGGCTGGTGGGACGAACAATAATAACCACTGGGGTCATAGATACGCTTGTTTAACACAGTTGCCCTGACTTCTTCGCAAGAAATCAGGGTTTCCACAAGCAGAATCAACCGGCAAAATTCCAGCCGGGCTCCGGAGCCGCCAACCCGTCGCGGATTAGCTGTTCCCGAGGGCGCTTTCAGCGGCCAGGGGCAACGTGATGCGCACCATGCCGGAATGACCCGGTTTGGGGCTCACAATTTCCAATTTGCCATGGTGAGTTTCGATGATTTTGCGGCTCACCGTCAAGCCGAGGCCCAGGCCGACAGTGCGCGTGGTGAAGAAGGGGGTGGGAATCTTCTGTCCGGCCTCGGAAGTGAAGCCGGCGCCGTTATCCTGAATTTCAATCTCCACATCGTGCGAACGGCTGCCGTTGGCATCGGCGTGCATGCGAACCCCGATTTTGGCATCGGTCGGGTTGGCTTGCAGAGCGTTGAGAATGACCTCGGAGAAAGCATGCTTCAAGGCCGCCCGATCCCCGGTCAGAATGATGGGCTTGGTACTGTTTTCATAATCCAGCTTCGTGGTCTTGGTGGGCTGATGTTGCTGGGCTTCCTGATAAGCCTCCTTGATCATCATCTCCATGGGAAAAGCCTCGGTGGAAACCACCGCGTCACGGGCTAGAAAGCGCATTTGATTGATGAGGCGCGAAACGCGTTTGATACCGTCGGACAGGGCAACTTCGAGCGAAGCCCTGAATTCCGGGTCCTTGTAGCGCTCCTTGAGCAATTGCTGGTGCGTGGCGAGCGGAACCAAGGCATTGCCGATTTCATGGGCCAGGCGGTCGGCGATGGTATTGACCAGGCGCAGGTTGGCGGCCTCGATTTCCAGCGTCTGCAACTGCTGCGCCTGTGTCAGGTCTTCGACCATCAACAAAGCGGAGACCGGCAGCACGGAATCGTGCTTTTGGAAGGGGACCACGCTGACATTGTAAATGGCGTTGGGCGAATCCTCCGGCTTGAACTTGAAGGGAGCGATGGCCGTGCCGGTCTTCAACACCTGATAGACCTTGGTGCCCAGTGCCTGGGGCAAATCACTGAACTCGAGCTCGGCATTGCGCCGGCCGGTCTTGCTGAAATAGCCGCGCGCGGTTTTGTTGGCATGCAGGACCGTCAAATCGCGACTCACCACGACACAGGCGCTGCTGAGCTGGCGGAACATGTCCGTCATCATCTCGTGATTGGCGGCGAGCTGGTCGTGCAGGCGGATGTTCTTGATGGCCAGGCCGAGTTCTTCGAGCAAATGGAAGATGAGTTCCAGTTCGCCGTTGACCAATGGTTCGCCCGTCACGCGGCCGTCAAAGACAGCGACGCCGACGAGGGACTCACGATCCAAAATGGGAATGGCGACCTGGGCGCCGAGCAGTTCGAATTCCTGCTGCATTTCCATATCCGCCCGGGCTTCCTCACTGTGGCGGCGCAGGATCCGGCCGGAACGGTAAAGTTGCCCGCCGATGCCGGCCCCCAACGAGAGTTCAAAATGCTCCAACAGGCTCGACGGCAAACCAATGGCGCAAGCCTTGCTTAAACGGGGGCTCGCTTCGCCCGCGGGCATGCCGCCGAAGGTGGCGACCGGTTCGCGCAGGAAAATGGCGGCGCGATTCACGCCCACGATTTCCCGCAACAAGAGCAGAAACTTGTTGAGCATCGGTTCCGCAGAGAGGGAATGCGTGAGAATGGTGGAAAAATTCCGCAGCACTTCCAGGGATTGCAAACCATGTTGAGCCGCCGCAGCAGCGCCGAACGCGCTCTCCGTCGACCGCATAGTCGAAAAAGCCGGAGCGGAAACGGCGGGACGCAAACCGGCGGGCACGGGTTTATTGAGAATTCTTTCCAGCAACGTATTAAGCAAACGCGGACGCACCGGTTTGGCCAAAACATGAGTCACACCCTGGAGGTAGGCGTCTTCCTCCCATTCCCATTGCCGGGTGCCGGTATAAATCAGGATGGGACAATGGGGGATTTGCCGGCGCAGCTTTTCGATGTTCCAGAGACCCTGGACCTGGGTGGATTCGACGTCGAAGATGCAGGCTTGCACCATGCCATGTTGCAGGAGCGGCTCCGCTTCCTCGAGGTTGGCGCGGTGAATGACGCGGTAGGCCTCAGGCTTGAGCGCCATCCGAATGGTGTCGGCTAAATCCGGGTGTTCGGCCAGAACCAGTACCGTTTTCATGACAAACTTTCCGATACCAGTTTATGGTTCTGAATGGTGAATTTACAAGTATGATTTGAACGCTTCCGTGCGGTCGCTGAAAAAACTGTTGCCCCGAAAACGGACCTGGAACAGTCATTGCCTAGATTGATTTTTTTTTCGAAATACATCACGACATTCCTATCATCCCACATTTTTGTTGCACCGGTCAATTCATGATAAGCTCGCCAACTCTCTCATCACGACCGTCTTTAGTTAACGGCTTTACGAAGTGCTGACAACGACGGGGATTACTGATTTCGCGCTCTGTAAAACTACGTAAGCTCGATGGAAGAATCCGGTCATGAGCAGCTTACAAATGAACTTTTACCAATAAAGATGGGCACAGTGCGGACGAAAACGACTGAATTGGGCCGGTTGGAAAGAGGTATCGCGACGGTCACAACCAAAGCGTTGCTCTAATATAATTGTAGCGAGGTGAGGATTTGCGCGGTCAATGTGGCGATGGCAGGAAGACGAAAGGATTGAAGCAGGGAAAGAATTTTGCATCGCTGCGGAGAGCTGCACCGGAAGATCGAATGCAGCTCTCCGCCTGTGGAAAGTTAATCCGTGGCGAGCAATTTCTCCCACATGGTGTTGTTCAAGAGAACTTTTTGGAAGAACTCGTGATTCTCCTCGACGAGCGGAGTCTGGTTCGGGTTCGTGAGCAGGCGCAGATTAAAAATGGTGCCGTGCGGCTCGGCACTTTTGGCCTCAATCCGCCCGCCATGGTGGTGGACAATAAAATAGCAGGCCATGAGGCTGATGCCGTATTCCTTCGGGCTGTCATTGCGCATGACGAACGGATCAAAGATCAGGCGCAAGGCTTCTTGAGGCAGGCCGGGGCCGTCATCACGGATTTCGACCTGGATTTCGCGACGTTGCGAGGTGGACTCCGGCGAGAGGCGGGCCGAGAGGGTGACCGAACTGCCGGCGGGCAGGCTGACGAGTTCATCCCGCAGCAATAATTCGAACAGGCGGACAAACTTGGGCTTGTCTGCCATCAAGGGAGGCAGGGAATCCGAGATATTGTTTTCAATGCGGATATTTTTGGCGGCGAAGGCGTCCTTCATGCCGGCCAGGACTTCCGCGACGACTTCATCCAGACGGAGCCGGTCGCCGAATTGGAACGGCGGTTTTTCGGAAGCGAGCCACAAGTCCTTGAGGAGATCGTTGATTTTCTCGACCTGGCCCTGGACGTTCTGATGATATTCCTTCCAGAATTCCGGATTGCGCAACTCGTCCATATTGATCTTTTCCTCCTGCAGTTTGGCGGGAGCGAGATCGAGAAACGTTTTAACGGCCACCAGCGAATTGCGGATGTGGTGACTCATGCCGGCGGCGAGCAAGCCAAGGCTGACAATCCGGTCGGCAATCATCATGTGATGCAGCACCGCCATTTTTTCCTTCAGGAGCTGGTCGCGCTCATGTTGGACCATGAAAAACTCCAGGCCGCGTTTGAGCGTCATTTCCAACTGTGGCGGGTCCCACGGTTTGGTGACGTATTTGTAAACCGCGCCGGTATTCACGGCGGCGATCACGGCATCGAGATCCGAATAGGCAGTGGAAAGGATACGGAGGATGCCAGGGCGGAGCGCACGGGCTTTTTCGAGGAGCCACACCCCTTTTTCGCCGGGCATTCTTTGGTCGGTCATGAGGATGCCGATTTCATCCTTATGGTCCTCCAGCAGCTTGAGCCCGTCCTGGGCATTGGCGGCGGTCAGGATGCGAAACTGTTCCTGAAACGCCTTGGCGAAATATTTCAGCGACTTCTCCTCATCATCGACATAGAGAATCGCGAATTTTTTGTAATTTTGAAGATCTTTCATGGCGTGCTGTTTGGTTGGTTCTCTGTCATTGAAATCTCATCCTTCGGCCGGAAACTCCAGCCTAAACTCGCAGAATTTTCCGCGTTCACTCCGGACGGAAATGCGGCCTTCATATTCCTGGACGATGCGATAGCAGATGGTCAAGCCCAGCCCCATCCCCTCACCCACGTCCTTGGTCGTATAGAACGGATCGAACACCTTGTTGATGGCTTCCGCCTCGACCCCATCGCCGTTATCGCGGATCAGGAGGACGGTTTTGTCGTTTTCCACGCTGCCTTCAATCCAAATCGTCGGTTGCTCCCCGACATAGGTTTTTTGTTTGGTGGCATCGAGGGAATTCTGGAGCAGATTCACGAACACCTGCAGCAATTTGTTGCGGTTGCCGCGCACCATGAGGCGGCTGGCAAGTTTCTGTTCGACGTGCACCTTGTCCTTCCATTCGCTGCCGAGAAATTTCAGCGCGGAAGCAACAATGGAGGTGACATCCACGAGATCCATCTGCTCGGTGTCCGGGTGGGTAAAGGTTTTGAGATCCAGGACAATGCTCTTGATCCGCGAGATGCCCTCTTCCACGTCGCGCAAAATCTCATCATATTCCGCACGTTGCTCCGGCGCGAGGTGTTTGCTTTTGGCCCGCAAGGTGAAGAGCCCGGTGGTGGCGTAGTTCAACGGATTGTTGATTTCGTGGATGATGCCGGCGCTCATGCGGCCCAGCGAGACCATCTTTTCCGTCTGGACGAGCAAGGTTTCGGTTTCCTTGAGTTGCTCGATGGTGGTTTCCAGAACCTCGTTTTGCTTGGCCAGCTTTTCCTTGAAATGGTGGGACTCGACCAGGTTCTTGATGCGCACATGCAGTTCCGAAGTTGAAAACGGCTTGCAAAGGAAATCATTCGCCCCGGCGGAGAGCGCCGCCAATTTGGTTTCTTCATCGGCGCGGGCGGTCAAAAGGATGATGGGAATGCTCAGCGTGGACTCGTGCTGGCGCAATTCACGGCAGACTTGCAGCCCATCCTTTTCCGGCATGTTCATGTCCAGCAGAATGACGTCCGGCAGGAATTGCAGCACCTTGTCCACGGCCTGCTGGCCATCCACCGCTTCAATCACCTGATAATGCGAACTGAGCTGCAGCTTCAAAAAGCGCAGCATGTCGGGCTCGTCATCCGCCACCAGCAGTTTGGGGTGCGTTCCGTTCTTCTGAACGTCCGCGAGTGGCGCGGCTTCCACGGCCGGCGCGATCGTGGGGAAGAGTTCCGCGCGACGATACAAATTAGACAGCCATTCCTCGGATTGTTCGCGAGGGGATTCTTCCGCTTTTGGCGTGGAAACTATTTGGTTGCCGTCCAGGTCCTGATCCGATTTGGGCGGGCTGCTGGCTTCGGCTTTGATAAACGGAAGGCGCACGGTGAAGTTGGTGCCTTTGCCCTCCTCGCTGGCCACGGAAACGGTGCCCTCCTGAACTTCGGTCAATTCCTTGACCAACGACAGGCCGATGCCGACACCCTGATACTTGCGCTTAGAAGAGTTATCCGCCTGCCAGAAACGATCAAACACGAACGGCAGATTCTTGGCGGCAATGCCCACGCCGGTATCCCGGACGGTCAAGATGAGCTGGGCGTCCGTTTTTACGACTGCCAAGGCAACCACGCCGCCCTTGGGGGTAAACTTCAACGCATTAAACACGAGATTTAAAACGGTCTTTTCCAACTTGTCGCGATCCACCAGCACCGGGCCGAGCCCGGGTTCCACGGAGGTTTCAAGCGTCAAGCCCTTGGTATCGGCCATTTGTTGCGCCGCGCCGACGAGCCCTTTGACGAACGCGCTCATTTCCAGCGGTTCCCGTTTCACTTCCATGCGTCCGGACTCGAGGCGGACGAGGTCGAGCAGGTCATTGATCAATTTGAGCAGGCGCATGCCATTGGCATGCATGATGGAGAAGAGATTGCGCGACTTGGCGTCAAACTGCCCATCTTTGCCGTGAAGCATCGTTTCCAGCGGGGAGAGCAACAGCGTCAGGGGCGTGCGCAATTCGTGGCTGATGTTGGCGAAGAATCGATTCTTGATCTGGTCCAGTTCCATGAGTTTTTCATTGCTCTCCTTGAGCATGGACCGGTTTTTGTCCAACTCGAAGCGGAGGGCAAATTCGCGGTAGCGCTGGCGGCTTTGGAAATAGGTGCCCACGACCACGATGATGTCCATGAGGCTGATGAAATAGAAATTGTTGAACAAGATGCCGGACGGCGGCAGAGGGCCATGGGCAACGCCGGCCAGGATGTAGATGAATAACACGAGCGTGACGGCCACGATACTTTCCATGAGAGTCCAGTGCAGGACGGCGCCAATCGCCAGCAGCACGAGATTCAACCCGGCATAATAAGGCGAGGCGAAGCCATCCTTGACCATGATCATGCCCGCGATGAAAACCACGGGCAGCAAGGGAACCACGACGCCGAGCCATTTGCTGCTTTTGCGGCCCAGCTCACTATACAAGAAAAACCAGATGACGGCGGCGGAAGCGGAACACAAAAGCCGGATGATGAAGAAAGGCCATAATTTGTCAGGATAGACAAAGTAATCCAGCAGACTGCCCGCGGGCATCAGCGTGACCACCAGGGCACAACCCACCTTTGTATTGGCAATACGTTCGCGTTCTTCATACGCGCGAAACGCCTGCACCACTTCGGCATCAGCAGCAGAATGTGCCTTATGCATGTTTGGGCTTTTCAGCTTCGAAGTAAATGTTAACGCCGGTGGTATCCGATTTTACCGTGCATTCCCCATTGCCCACCCGCTCAGGTTTGACCGCGGCCAATTGCGCGCCGTTACGATAAATGAGATTCCATTCCATGACATATTCCATGGTGAGGCGGCGGGGATTTGAATCATCCACATTGGTGGTGACGAGCAAGCCTCCGGGCGCGACCCAATCGTAGAGAATATTGGTCAACCGCTGGCAGAAGGCGTCCGAGAGATAATCAAACAGTCCGGCGCAATAGACGAAATCGTAAGGTTGCTCCGGCGACGGCACGTTTTTCCTTTCGGCTTCCTTGAAAATTTGGACCACGGATTTTTTCACGAATTCGACGGAGGTTTTCCGATGCTGGTCATTTTTCAATTGGTCGAGCGTGGCCCGGGTGTGCGCCAGGGTTTCCTCATTGAAATCAAGCAAGGTAAAATGTGCCTGGTCGGAAAAATGTTTCTCTCGCAGGAATTGCTGCACTTCACCCGCGGGCCCGCAACCGAGGCTGAGAATGCGCGCCGTCCGGCCAGCAGCCCTGGCTTTGATGGTGGCCTCTGTAATCCGGTCGGTGAGATATTGAATGCGGTTGCGATGGGCCTCGGCGGGCGGTTGCGCCAAAAACCAGAGATTGAGGATTTTGGCGAAGAGCGAATTTCCCTCACAGGGGTCGCGCATGATCATGTTCACCATTTCATAATCGCCGGCGTAGCCGAGCGGCTTCTGAAACGTGCGGAACAAAAATGGCGAGCTTAGGAGCAGCGGATGGAGCTGGCGTTTGACGAAAGCGCCATGGGCGGGACGCAGGTCAGGATCAATTTCCAACGCGGCCAATTCAAATTTTTCAAATAGGGCGGTGATGGCGGGCGTGGTGGATTTCTCCAGAGCATAAGCGGCATCCCGCTCGCGCTTGGGGGCATCGGCGGCGTTGCCGGAGCGAATGTTTAATTCCACCTGGCCGAGCCAGAGCCGCATATCGGTCAGGAAAGTTTGGATATCAGCCACGATACGCTTGTACTCGGGCATGATTTTGTAGAACTTCTGCCACTGGCTGACAAATTGTTCGAAGCCGGCCTGCAGGTTTACCGGGTCGGTGACACCGTCCAGGGAATCGGCGCCCAGCCAGGGCTCAGCCAGCTGCGCTTCGCAAACGACGAGCGCGCCGGTGTTCACGAGATTGCTGACGACAGCCTTGCCCGAATACGCCAGCTTGGAGTTGATCTCGATTTTTAACGGGCTCAACACCTCGGACATCCGCAGCGCGACATCAAGGCTGTAGAATTCAAAGACCACGAGATGGCGGGTCAGCCGCACAACCGTGCCGCGAAGCTCCGTTCCCTGGCTGGTTTGGCAAACCACCGTGCTGTCAATTTTTTCCGAGAGCGTCGAATGTCCGTTCTTATTCATTATTGTAACTGCTGGTTCGCAAAAACCGTGCCCAAATGGTTGCAAAGCGAAATCGCGGGAGTTTTCCCGCGAACTGGTTGTGTTGCGAATCGGTCCACAATGCACCCATGGAACGCCGAACTTTTGCTAATAATAGCATGCCTGCTTGATTATCCACGAGTTTGGCGTCAGCGCGCGCAGGGACGCATCCGGAGCACCGCAATGATTGTACGTGGCGATTCTCGGATTGCCCAGAAGTTCCTGCGCCGGCGGAGGCTGCCTTGTTTATGTTCAAACTGAGCATGTGAACGAGTCAGTTTAAGTATTCAAATAAAGCCGGTTAGGTTGGCAAGTCCTGTCCACCTGCAAGTCGATTAATGTCATTTGTGTCCAAATTCGTCAATTTGACGGTCTGGCGTGCGCAAATTCGGACATTGTTGCATGATGTTAATAATCAATGGTTTTTGATGATCTCCTCGAATTGGTTGGACGGTTTTGCGATGCGGGAAATGCTCATTGGCATTGGTTTTGCTGGACTGTTTGCCGAAAGAATCATTGACTGACGATGGATTCCCTCGTCAACCGGCCTTTGTCTGATTCCAAGACAAAAGAGCCATCTGGTTGCGGTGGAAGTCGGAATGTAGAAAAGCAAAATCAGAAAACCAACACTGATCATGAACCAAATAAACCAACATGGGGAGCAAGCGAGTGTTAAGCCCGGCACTCGCGCCCGGAGCGCCGCCCTAATGACCATCCGTTTCATTGGAGTGCTCCTGCTTGCCCTCGGGACGTTTCATCCGAACCGCGCCCAGGCGCTGGGATTCCGCATTCCGAACCAGGATGCTGAAGCTATCGCGCGCGGCAACGCCTTTGCCGCCACGGCGGACAATCCGTCGGCCATTTATTACAACCCGGCGGGAATCACGCAATTGGAAGGGGCGAATGCCCAGTTCGGCGTGCATGCACTGTCGATTAATTCATTTTACGAATCGCCGAGCGGCAGTTCATCGCGCACACGATTTGGCGTGGCGCCGGTGCCAGAGTTTTATTACACGTATTCCCCCAAGAACCAACCGATCGCTTTCGGTTTGGGAATATTTGCGCCGTACGGTTTGGCAGTGAAGTGGCCGGAGGACACGGGATTCCGGACAAAGGCCATTGATGGAAGTTTGACTTACGTCACGATAAATCCGGTGGTCGCCTGGCGAGTTTGCGATCATCTCTCGGTAGCGGCGGGTCCCACCTTCAATTATTCCCAGGTTTCGTTGCGGCAGGGAATCGTGACGCCAGGCGATGAATTCAGATTCAAGGGTGACGGCACTGCTTTTGGATTTACGTGCGGGGTGCTCTGGCAACCGCTGGAGAAATGGTCGTTCGGGGCGAAGTACCATAGTTCCACGAGCGTCAATTACGAGGGCTCGGCGCATACGGTCGGCACGGGGTTTGGCGTTCCCACCGCCACGACGGATTCCTCGGGCAAGCTTCCTTTCGCGCAATTTGCGTCCGGTGGTGTTTCGTACCGGCCGAACACGAATTGGAACATTGAAGCCGACATCGATTGGACCGATTGGGGTTCGCTCGACACGGTGACCTTTAACAACACGCCGCTTGGGAATGTGCCCTTCCCTTTGAACTGGAAGACGAGTTATCTGCTGGAGTTGGGGGCGACGCGGTATCTGGACAACGGTTATTTTGTGAGCGCGGGTTATTTCTTCAGTCAGAATTCGACGACGGAGAGGGATTTCAACCCAGTGGTGCCGGACACGGATTTGCATGTTGGCAGCGTGGGTTTTGGCCACAAGGGACTGCGTTGGGGCTGGACGGTGGCCGCGCAGATCATTACGGGGCCGGAGCGGACCATCAATAACGGCACGGTGGCGAGCGGCGAGTATCATTGGCTGAACGGGTCCCTGGATTTTTCAGTCCGCTATCATTTCTAAGTAATCGGCCAGCTTGGACAAGCTGGTAAGTGCTGCGTTACTTCCGCCTTCGCGCCTGATGCGTTGAAGGCGGAAGTTTTATTTTGAAGTGGCGGGCCTGATCAGGGCTGGTTATTTAACCGGGCTTGCGCTTCCACCACCCTGCCGAAGAAGGCGCGGACGCCCAACTGGCGCATGACCCATTCGCCGGCGGCGGGGAAAAGGGTGATGAAGGCAAGCAACGGACGGATGGGATATTGGTTGATGATGATTTCCGGGCGATCCTTCTCGATGGAGCGAATCACCGCGCGGGAAACGGATTCGGGCCGCGAGGTGCCGAGGAGCAGCGGGGCGGAGCAGCCGGTTTTTTCCTTGAGCCGGGCATAGATGCCCGCCTCGACAAAGCCGGGGCAAATCACGGAGGCGCTCACGCCAGAGCCATGGTAAGTGGCGCGCAAGGAGACGGTGAAAGCGTTCAAGCCCGCCTTGGTGGCGGCATAGGGTTCCTGAAAAGCCGGGCCCGATTTGCCGGCGAGGGAGGAGATGTTGACGATGAATCCCGATTTCCGTTTCAGCATGTCGGGCATGACGATGCGGGTGAGGAGCATGGGGGCTTGAAGATTGATGTTGAGAATGTCGTTGAGGCTCTCGAACGGCAACTCGTGATAGGGCGAGGTGAATTCGATGCCCGCATTGTTGACGAGAATATCAATCTTGCCGAATTCGGCGATGGCTTTGTCCACAACGAACTGGCGCTGGGCGGGATCGCGGAGGTCGCTCGTGAGGGTGATGGCGCGCACGCCTTTTTTTTCTACGTTGCGTTTGAGTTCCTCCAGTTCGGCACCGGGAAAGGCAACAAGGACGAGGTGGGTTCCGAGTTCGGCAAAGGCCTGGGCAATATAGGTGCCCAAGCCGCCCGAGGCTCCGGTGAGGAGTACTATTTGACCAGGCGTGATCTTCATTTTGAGGAGTCTTATGTCAGGCCCCGAGCACCCGACAAATGCGATGCGCGATGGCCTTGCCAGCACTTAATTTTTTGAATGGAACAACCGGCGTTCGGTAAGCGCAGATTAGGCGACGGCACTGGAATGAACAACTAAAAAGAAAATAGCCGGGAGAGTAAAATATTCCCCACCAAGCAACTGGAAATCCCTGGAACGATGACGCAGATAAGTGGCGGTCGCAGCGGGCAGGCGGAAAGTTTCGCCGGATTAAATGATTATTCGCTTGACGTGTCATGCATAAAACGTGCTTCTTTAGGCATATTCTCGAGTTGCCTTTGATTTAAAGATGCCCTCTAAACGGCATGGAATCGCCAAAGGGCGGGTCCACGAATAAATGTATCCGTATGACGCATCCTCGGCAGGAAGCGGAATTAGAATGAAGCGATTATAAGCATTCACAATATGCCGAACAACTCTCCAGAACCGGGGCGAGAGGGGACAGATAGTTTGGATTTTACATATGTACTGCGCGATTGCCTGAGTTGCGCCGTCATCAGCGTGGATGAGCAGCGCAAGGTGACCGGATTCAACCTCAAGGCGGAGATCCTGACGCGACTCAAGGCGGAGCAGGTTTTGGGCAAGTCAGTGGAGTTGTTGCCCATCCCTCTGCAAAGGGCCATTGCGGAAACCCTGGCAAGCGGCAAACCGATCAGTGATCGGCAAATCCGACTGCACGACGGAGGCCGGAGTGACCAGGTCATCCAGATCAACACCACCCCGAGCCGGACGGAATCGGGAAAAGTCTCCGGGATTGTGGCGGTGCTGAATGATGTATCCACGGCGCAGAAGTGGGAGGCGAACATGCGGCGGTTGGACCGGCTGCACAGCGTGGGCACGCTCTCGGCGAGCATGGCGCATGAGGTGAAGAATGCGTTCGTGGCGGTGAAGACGTTCGTGGATTTGTTGCTGGAGAACAACAAACAGGCGGACCTGGCGGAAATCGTGCAGATGGAAATGGGGCGGATTGATTCCATCCTGGGCCAGATGCTGAAGTTTTCCGGACCGGCCAAGCCGGCGTTTGCACCGATCCAACTGCGCTTTGTCCTGGATAAGTCGCTGCACTTGATTCAGCACCTGATGGAGGACAAGAAGATCAAGCTGACCCGCACCTTCAACGCCGCACCGGATTCACTCAATGGGGACGCGGACCAATTGGAGCAGGCGTTCATCAATCTTTTCTTCAATGCGCTGGATGCGATGGCGCCGAACGGGCGCCTGACGGTATCAACGGAATTAATTCCGGCGGGTTCCACGATCGTGAGTTTGCCGGGAGGAAAAAACGGTCCCCTGCTCCGCGTGGTGGTGCAGGACAACGGTGTGGGCATCACGACCGAGAATATGGACCGGTTGTTCGAGCCGTTTTTTACGACGAAGCCGGAGGGGACCGGTTTGGGTCTGGCAATCACGCGGCGCATCATCGAGGAACATCATGGAGGCATCACGGTGGAGAGCGGCGTGAACAAGGGGACGGCATTCAGTCTCGTGTTGCCGGCGAGTAACGGGCAGCACTGATTCGACCTCGCTTTTCACATAGGCAAATACCAGCGCCTCCCGCTTTCAGATCTTTGGGTATCCCGGCCTGGCCATGCTCTGCTTCCTCGCCGCCGTGGGCGGCTCGGGGTGGCTGGTGCTCAGCATCCTGATTAATGATTATAAGGATAAACGGAAGCGGAGGGATTAGGGGCTAATACTTAGCCAACGATGCAGTGGCAGTGCATGGGGAGCGCAGCCGCCCTGGCTGCAGTTCGGCGCGCCCTCGCGCCGAACACCAGCAACATGAAGACACCAATCGGTGGAGAATTCGCACGTCGCAGAGCCAACGGCGGGGGCGCCGTTGGCTGCGCCCGGGGCGGGCGCGCTCCCCGTTTCCTACTGCATGGTTCCGGCTTAGGAGTGCGCCATTCGATACTCTGTCAGCAGCACAACCACTGGACTCTCCGTCTATCTTTGCCCCATGCAAATAAAATTTCAGCAAGTCACCATTTGGGGGAATCCTCATGCACAAAGCGCCGCGAAAATGGACGCGGCCATGCTCGATTCACGGGGTTTCCGTGGCCGGCAGGGCGTTGGTCACGCCGCAGCCGCAGGAAGACGGATTGCTTGGGTCCGCACAGCTTTGGCAGGTAATGTACATGGACGGCTGCAAAATGGAGCTCAGATATTGGAACCGAAACCCCGCCACGGTGCTTTGGGCATTCGTCGCATTCGGGTCGAACGGTTGATGCGTGATGGTGAGACTGACCATCCAAAAAAATTCGGCGGGGTCCTGAGGGCAGCCGCCCTGAAGTTGAGGGAGCGAACTGGGTGCGATCTGCAGGACAGCGGAGTGGTACCCGGTGATGCCAGCAGAGGAGTAGAGCTGCCCGCCTGAACAATCCGCCCAGCGAATTTGCCAGTGGTAGCTCAGCGAACCATTGGTGCAACTGCGGGGATCAATGCTTTGCGAGGCATCGAAAGTTAGCTGCCGCTGGGCGTTGACCTTTTTCATATTACAATAACACAGCCCATCAGCAGCTTCGAACGTGCAGGTTGTGTCCGGCGGCTCGGATGCCACATCCGAAAAAAACACCGGGACTCTTGCGGGGCTGCCGTTCATCACCGCTGACACAATGGCCACGGGTGGAGCGTCGTTGCCGCAGGGCGGAGCCGGGGGAATTGTTCTCAATCGGTAAAAGCGGCTTGTGTCGGTGGCGGTTTCATTGACCGTGAACATCCCGTTCGTGAGAGCGACATTTGTCTCCACGATCCAATTGGCCGGGAAGAGGTTGGTCGTGTATTGGAGTTCAAATGCCGGGCTGCCCGACTGCCACGAAAGCGTGATCTGACCGCCATTGCGGGTGAAACCAAGCGGGATGGGCACGGCAGGGTTGTAGAGCAGGTCATTCATTTGAAATGCACCGGGAGCAAAAGTGAACGCCCGCACTTCGTCTATCTGGCCATTGAAAAGCCCGGTCGCCGGATTTTCCGGGACTGCGCCAATGGCAAAGGAGCCGGTGGGCGGGAGCGGGTCCCCGCTGGTGGTACCGCCCGCCACGCCGTTGACGTAAAACGTCGCCGTGCCGCTGTCGCGCACCAAGGCGAGGTGCGTCCATTGGTTGGTCGGCACCGTGTCGGAACCCATGACCACCACGCCGCCGAAAAGCGCGATAAAGTTGCCCGAGCTTCCATCCTGAAGAATCCCCCAGCCGTTGGAGGAGGTGTTGCCGTTGTAGGCGATAAAGTGGCTGTCGGAAGTGCTGTCCGTTTTCACCCAGGCTTCGAGGCCGAAATTGTCCATGTTATTGATCAAGGCCGCCGAGCCGTAATTGGCGCCGTTGAACGTGAGCGAAAGCAAACTGCTGACGGCGGCATTGGCCGGAACGTCCGGCGAGTAAACCGGCGAGCCCGACATGGTCAGATTATTGCCGGTGATGCTGTCCACCGAGTTGGTCGCAATTCCACCCGCCACGGCGCCGGGGTCGGCCTCCCCCAGGCGATAGTCGCGAACCACCGTGATGGCGGCGTTGGCCGGCGGGGTGAAGACTGGCATGGCCAGACCCAGAATGAAAAACAGAACCAGTCCCGGATGCAACCGGAGCAGACAAGAGGCGCGGACAAAGAAGGTACACATCGCGTGATGTTGCCATGATTTCAAATTGAAAAGCTATTACCATTATGATTACAAAGCCGATTCGGAGAGTGGAATTTAACTGTGTCCCTCTTCCCGCATGCGGGACGGAGTGACGGAAGTCGTGTTCAGAGTTTGGATCGTCGGGTCTCTTAGCTCGGACCGGGGGGCGAGACGCCACCCCTCTTGCTACGGCAGGCAAGATGCCTGCCACTACTTTCCCGAGGCGGCAGCGGTCACAAAATTTTCCGCGGTTTAGCGGGCGCGGGTGGTTTGGATGACTTCGTGGACGAAGCGGAGTTTCTCGATGGCTTGGGTGGAGAGGGCGAAGGGATATAAATCATGCAAGCCCATGCCGCGATTCAAGGAATTGAGGGCGTAGATGAGCGGGAACCAGTTTTCCAACAGGACGTCGAAGCTCGCATCAAACCGGGCGACCTTTTTGGGGTCCGCAGTCATGGTTTTGGCGGCGGGATGGCGGGGCTTGAGGGTCATGCCGAAGCTGGCGGCGGTTTCGACGGTGTCGATGATGTGAAAGTAATGCGCCCAGGTTTCAGCCCAGTCTTCCCACGGGTGAGCGCTGGCGTAGGCGCTGACATACCATGCCTGCCAGTCCGCCGGCGGGCCCATTTGATAGTAGGATTGCAAGGCGTCAGTGTAGTCCCAGTTTTCGTCGCCAAAAATTGCGCGCCAGCGATTGAGCCACGGGCTGTTGGCGATGAGGCGGTCCCAATAATAATGGGCGACTTCATGGCGCAAATGGCCGAGCAAGGTGCGGTAGGGCTCGTGCAGATGGACGCGGCGACGCTCGCGTTCATCGTCGTCGGCTTCGGTAATGTTGATGGTGATGAGCCCGTTCTCATGGCCGGTGGGCACGGGAGCTTCGCCGGGAACATCGCCGAGAAAGCTGAAGCAGAGCGCGGGGCGGTCGGTGCCGGGCACGGCATCCATGGGGAGATCGAGTTGCAGGATGGTGTAGATGACGCGGCGCTTGGCCATCTCAAGCCGGTGCCAGCGCTCGCGATTGCCGTGGATTTCCAGGCTGGGAATCATCTCGTTCAAGCGGCAGGAGATGCAAAATGGGTCCGAACTTTTGACGGCGACCATCCAGTTGCAGACCTGGTGCTGCTGTCCGTTGGTGCACTGGCGGTAGAGTTGATTGTTGGCGCTGGGAGCGAGCGCGCGCCAGGTGCCGTTTTCGGCGGGTTGCAGCGCGCTGAGGTCGCTGAGCGCCGGCAAATAGCCGAGGGCAAGCCCGCACATCACACAACTGACGTTGTCGAAGAAAACGAGACTGCCGCAGCCGTCGCAATGGTAAGTCTTCATGTCTTCGGTTTAACGGTCAGGATAAACCATGCAGGGGTGAAAGTTGGAAATAGGATGGCTGGTTTCAAACGAAAGAATATTGAAGAGACGCGATCACTGTTTCTTGTAGCACACGACTGAGCTGGTTGAAAGGGGGAGTTTCGACACTGGAGAATTTTTGATTTTTGATTTGCGATTTTTGATTGGGGAAAAGGGCTGCTCAAGTGCGGAGTGCGGAATTTTCGGATGGGGAGTTTTTGACCCGCCGTCGCGAAGGCTTCCGCCGTCGCCGCGGAGGCTACGGCGGACAAGATGGCGCGCCAAGGGAGTGCGGTACAGTAAAAACCGCGTTTTGCTTCCACTGTCAGTCATAACTGTCTCCGTCGTTCATCACTGCTTTCCTTTCCTGAATTCCTGTTGATTCAGACGCGCAGCAAGCCGTCAGGTTTTGTGCGGCGGCCCCAGGTAGGGAAACTCGGCGAGCAGATCGCGGTGGGGTCCTACGTTATCCTTCGTTACCTTCCCATTTGTGAGGATACGCAGGAAGGCATCGGAGACATCGTCGGTGAGTATCCGGCCATTGTCCGGAAAGGACGCCGGGCGGGTGGGGTCATAGGGCATGAGGTCTGGCAGGAGCGTCCTCGCCACGCGCGTGGCTTCCTCCGGCGCATATCCACCCGCGTGCTCCAGCGCGTGCGCGAAGACGGGGACGAAACGGGCATCGTCCGCCGGTTCTCCGGCGAGATAGGCATCGTTCTCCTCGCCGGCAAGGAAGGGAGTCTGGGAAGGCCGCGCACCGCGGTCTGCCTGCACCCAGCGCCCGCCCGCGCCGTCCGCCGGTGCCAGCGTGCGGACCCACAGGCCAATTTTTTTGGATCCGAAGGCAGAATTGGGTACCTCCAGCACGATGCTGCAGATGTCCTTGTCGGCAAAGAAATCCTGGCCGGTGAACTGCAGGTTGTTCAGGGCACCCTGCACGTCGAAGAAGAAGGGGTCGCTGCGCCAGCCCGCGAAGAAACGGTAGTCGCCAGCCTCTGTCACGCGCGCCACCCGGCCTGTCGAAACCGGCGCGCCCTCGACGATAGCCTGACCGCCATCGCCCGTCCCGGCGGCCTGCGCGCCCTCAACACGGCGTAGCGTCGCGGTCTGCGCCCCGCCCCCGGCGGACGAGAAGCGCACCCGGTACGCGATATCGGCGACGGCATCACCGTTCGTATCAATCTTGAGTTCATAGAGCGCCTCGGGGGCGAAGGGCTCGGCGGTGGTGGGCCCCGGTGGATTCGCGCTGGCGGACGGATGAAAATCCATGATCAGGATCGACTTGGCAGCGTCCCCCGGCTTGGGGAAGGCGTACAGATCGGTGAAGTCCAGGCGCGCGTCTCCGCGTGGGAATCCAAAGTTGGGACCGGAATAATGGTGTGACATAGATCATCTCCTTATTTTTTCAATATGTGTTGATTCAACTCTGAGCAAACTTGCCGGCCACGGAATAGCTCGTATCGGTCACTCTTCCCGTTTCCATCAGCTCCTTCAACCTGTGCAGATTGGAAGTTACTTCTTCGGCTGGGAATTTTCCAATCAGGGCAAGTGCCCCGCGTCCCAGTCTCCATGACGGCTGCCGCGGCGCTGCCATCGGCAAGGGCAGCCTGCAATGCCGCGAGGTCAACACCCGACTCACTCGCGTGCCGGTCGATCACGACGGGATCCTCGAGGTCCTCACCAGGAGCATAGTGCACTGCAACGAGGCCTTTGTGTAACTGGGGAAAAACCCGTGGGTGATGCCGCCGGGCCCGTTCGTCCATGTCGTCCATTTTCCCCCCAGTGCCCCGTGCGGAAGCACCCCAACCCTGAACCTTGTATCTTGTCTTCATATTGACCCGTGTGGAAACACCCGGCAGGACAAAAATTCATTCTTAAATTACCTTGACCCGCCTTGTCCATCCTTAAGGCTGCCTTGACTATCCTTAAATTCACCCCCCTGACCAGCCGGGTTGTGATCGGTGCTGCTGTCCCCCGGGTGACCCGTCCGGAGGACCTCTTGTGCCCGTGTCCATATATAAGCATCGTCTATTAGCTCCCGACACAGCGCCCACTCCTCATAACCCCCGAGCCGCCAGGCCGAGAGGTTTTGCTTCACGATTGGCCGCCCGCCGAACTGCCGCGCCAACACCTCCTGCACCGCCGGCAAGGTATTCAGCCAGGCCACCAGCTCCTTCTGCGAACTGCCGTCCCGCAACCGCCGATTCAACGCCTCCCGCACCGCCAACGGCAACCGCGCAATCTTTCCGATATGTCCCATAACCATTCTCCTTATTTGTTTTGTTTGTTGGTTGATTTGTTGTGTTTCCCCCGGTGACCCGTCCGCAATCACCTATCGGCTATTGTCTATTTTCTATCGTCTATTCCCTTCCCCATATTGGCCGTGCGCCAGCACCTCCCCGTACGGAGTTCAAGCTTCAGCTTGTCCCCTCCACATCCGAAAACCCCGAACCCAGAACTATGTGTTTTCCTCAGCTTCATAAAAAAGTTACCTCGAATTACCTCAAATTACCTTGACCAGCCTCAAGGCCACCTTGACTACCCTTAAGGCCGCCAAGCGCCCACCATGTGAACGACCAGCGCATATGACGGTTTCGCACCATAAAAATACCCGAGCGCCAGCTTCGCCCTTGATGACCCGTGCGGAAGCACTCGGACGGGAGAGGGTTTGGGGTGAGGGCGGCTGCTTTCCCTCCGACAACTCGGAACGCCGAACCCAGAACTCGGAACATGGTATTTCCCCCAGTGCCCCGTGTGGAAGCACCCGCGCTCGCTTGTCCGTCCCGGTTGTCCCTTTTCGTCCTTTTCGTCCCTTTCCCCAATCCACTCCCACTTGTCGCGCCATCTCGTCGCGCCGTAGTCTTGACGAAGGCGGAAGCCTTGGCGGAGGCGGATCCACGACTCCGCGGTTAAACTCCCATCCGAAAACTCGGAACGCTGAACTCCAAACTCTGAACTTTTATTTTCCTTATCGTTCACGTGGGCGATTCAACCACAAACCAAAACCCTTGGATGTCGCTCGTGTCGCTCGTGTCGCTCAGCTTTTTGTGAAAAAAACCGCAATAATCCCCTTTGTTTACAGACTCTTGATGCAATTCAGCCTCCCAATTTCCAAAATTCCCCCTCAAATTTTCCAACTCCGCACTCCGAATTCCGCACCCCGCACTTCTTCAACCCTTTCCTTTCCAATTGCCTTACCTTCGTGCACATGCGGCGAAGCAGGCGCCATGTTTTCATGACGATTCGGACCGATTCCCTTTTGAAATCCAACGCTTGTTAGAAACAGGAATCATTTTTACCGATTATAATCCGGTTTTGGGAAACTACGCGTATCACTGGACCTACGTCGGTTCACTTGCAAGAGATCTCTGCGGCTCGGCAGCGCCATCGAGCAAATAGCAGATACGCCTGTTCGAAATAAAATCCGTTTCTTTCAGAACCTTCGGCCCGACGTCGGCCAAGCACCGGCCACGAGAGTAACCTGACATCAACATTGTGTTACGAATGCTTTGACTGCGTCCCATCCGAAAAACCCTGAACATCTTCCTTTGTTTTCAAAACACTTTGCATTTTATCCACAGCTATTCCAAACTGACAGCATGACGCAACCGCTCGCGCTTGTTCTATACGAGAAATTGCTGCCGGGGACCCAATTGGTAAACCGGCTGCATGACCTGGGTTATCGCGTTCTGACGGTGCCGGGGGCGGATCAAAGGGTGGCGGAGGGGGATGGCCGTGGTGAGCAACCAATGCTTTAACTTAGAATGGAACGTCGCTCGATAATATTGATAGGGCTAGTTCTAATTTTCCTGCTAATTGCATTTTTGGCTACGAGGTTTTTTGTTCATTCGACCGACTACACGCTTGCTGAAACAAATTTCACCAGGAATGCGCTAACAGTGGTGGAAACGCACTCCAAGTTGAAGCTGCCGGATAAATCTCGCGGCCTCAACATGGTTTATGAAGGAAGTCGCGGCGATCCGGCTTTTGTAGCGAAAATTGGAATCCCCAGCGACGCAGAGGATAATATTAAGCAACAAATCGAAAAGCGTGCTAACGAAGATTACCATCCGATTGGCGCGCTTTCTGAAAAAGTTTCTTGGTGGAACCCTGCCCAACTGAAGGTGGTATTAGAACGCAAATATACGGTCGACAGCTCGTATGTGCATGTGTTGCTTTGTCACGACAACCAGCAAGTTGTATTGTTTGTTGAGTCGTTGTCGTTTTGAGGGTGGGGAATGAAAACCCTACCCGGTGTCCCGCACAAAGGTGTGAAGGAAATCTTAAACGAGTCACCCATTAGGGCGCGTGTCAACAGGTAAAAAAATTGTCGTTCCCAATTTTTGAATCATGTTATGCTTCTGCTGCCTGAAGCGGCGAGGCTGGACGGAAAGGGACCTGGCGCAACGCCCCAAAGGCGACGGCCAAAAGCTCAAGCTGGCGCGCCGCATGCGAGCCGAGACCACAATGACCTTGCACTGGATTGCCAACCGACTAAACATGGGAGCCG
>JAQGPA010000045.1 GCA_028293325.1 Pedosphaera sp.
GGCGCGCCCGCACTCCCCGAACTGGCCGGCGTCACCGTCTCCCGGTACGTCCCTCCGCGAATGAAACACGTGTCCCCCGCCACCATCACGCTCGCCGCCTTCGAGATCGTCAAAAATGGCTGCGCCAGCGTGCCCGCGTTGGTATCCACCCCGTTCGTCGCCACATAGAACTGGGTCTGGACCGCCAGGGCAGAAAGGCAACCCAACGCGATGGCCAGATCGGTGACCACACCAAGGACACGAGTTAACCAGCGCTTCTTTTTAAGGTGAGAGATTGTTTTCATGGGAATCCTGCGGGTCTGAGGGTTGAGGGGTAAAAAAGACTGGCTTGTTTCCGGCAGGATGACTGTGTAGTGAAAGGTAAATTTACAATTGTGTTTCGTTTATTGTCGGCATTTTATGTTTCATTGAAAATACAATACCCTTTCCCCAAAAAAAATTCATTATGCTTTTTGAGATTCCATTTTCGTTTTTTCAGCGTTCAAGTCACGTACACAGTTTTGTCGGGCAAGGTCATGTCTTTGCATGCCGGTGTGCCGCCAGCGTCTTCCAGTGCCAGTGGAGTTCACTCAATATCCATCCTCGCCAACATTGCAGGGCGATAAAACTGCGAATATTCATTTGTTTTCTCGACTTAAACATTTAACTTTTCCACGCTGTTCAAAAATGAAATCCAAAAAAAGCAAAGCCGCATCTAAGCCCGGTCAACATGGTGCTTTGCACCATATTCGGCATAACGTAATGCTGCTTTTAGGCACGCATGCCTACTCACTGCGAAGCGGCATTGTCCGTTACGCACGTGAAGCTTCGTGGATTTTGGACGACACCTACACGAGCATGGGCATCGTGCCGGTCTGGTGGCAAGGAGACGGGATTCTGGCTTTGATTACCAATCCCAAGGACGCCATCGCGCAGCAACAATTTTCTGATGTGCCGTTGGTTGATTTTTCCAAGGGCTGGATTTCCGACTCAATGCCCCCCAGATATCGAGCCGCCGGAATGAACCGTCCACGCGTTCTGTATGATAACATTATGATCGGACGCATGGCTGCGGAGCATTTTGTGGAACGGGGGTTTAAGCATATTGCCCTGCTCAACGGCGGGAATTATTGGATGGAGCAGGAACGAATCCCCTCTTTCCGGAAGACTGTGGAAGCATCGGGCGCAAAATTTCATGAAATTCAATATTACCATCATTTGCCCCGAGGCGAGCATCACCGTCCACTGAGCGATCATTCTTCAACCCACAAATGGCTGGTGAAAACTCTACGGGATTTGCCCAAGCCTGTGGGTGTCGCCGTCGCTGCCGACTATATTGCCATTCGAGTGATGCGCGCTTGCGACGACGCTGGATTGAGCGTGCCCGAACAGGTGGCAATCCTAGGTTGTCACAACGACCCTTTCATCTGCGATTTCACCCCGGTGCCGCTTTCGAGCATTGATGACGACCTGGAGCGCATCGGCTATGAAGGTGCGAAGTTGCTCGACCAAATTATGGACGGCAAACGCGGCCCGCGTGCCCCCATCTTGATTCCCCCAAAAGGCGTCGTCACTCGAATGAGCACTAACGTCCTGGCGGTGCCAGATCCAAAGGTCGCTCGGGCCGTGCGCTTCATCTTTGAGCATCATCAGGAAAACAACATTGGAACGCCAGAGGTGGCGGCGGCAGCCGGGTTGTCCAGGAGTGCTTTGGACCGGGCTTTTTATAAGTATTTGGGGCGTAGCCCGGCTCAGGAGATTCTTTCTGTCCGCATTGAAAGCTCAAAAAAGCTGCTGCTCGGAACAAAACTAAAAGCGCACGAAATTGCGGCGCAGACGGGATTTAGCAGCATCGTTCACTTTTCGCAGGCATTCCACCGCATCACCGGCCATCGCCCAAGTGTCTACCGTCGCCAAAGTAGCAAGCAAGACTGATTATTTGGCACTGCCGGTGCCGTCTGCCCATTCGTCTGTGCGGAAAGGAATCGCAGGCAGGCCGCTGGCATTGGAAAAATTGCAGCCTTCGGGATCGTTCACAAAGGCGTAGCGCACGGCAACCGGCGCAGCGACTTGCGGATTGGAAACCATCAAGGTCGCGCCGTCAATTTTCGCTTCAGCCGGAACAAATTTTTGATCGGCCCCGGCGATGGCGAAATTTTTCAATGGCCGGCCATCGCGTGATTTCAAACCGTTTGTAAATTTGAATTTCAACCGGATCGCCTGGCCTTCGACGTTCATGGAATCATAAATGGGCCCGCAGTAATCAACAGGTTCTCCATAAACCTTTGCCAGCGCCACGAGCGCGAGGCGGCGGCCAATCTCGCGCTTGTTCTTCGGATGCCCATCGTTTGCTTCGCCGATGTCAATGCCAACGGAAATGTCACAGTTCACAATCTCTTTCGCCGCGAGCGCCTGCGCCTCGCGGATCTCGGCCCAATTCTCCACGCTTCTGGTCTTAAAATTTGGGAGCTGTTGAATGAGAAAAGGAAAATCATAACCCCAGCGGGCGCGCCAGTCACGAATCATCAATGGTAACAAGGCGCGGTATGCGAACGCGTCAAGAGAGTCCGACTCACCCTGATACCAAAGCACCCCTTTGATCGCGAAAGGGATGAGCGGGTTTATCATTCCGCCGAACAACGTGCTTGAGGTGTGTTCGCCATTGGTCATCGGGGTGGCTGGCCGCGCGGCCAGCGCGGATTGTTCAAGCGGCGGGAATTCTTTTTCCACTTTGACGAAGCACTCATCGCTCAAATCTGGAAGGCCGGGATCGAAAAACCCAAGCTCCCGGGCGTGGCGACTCACCGGTGTTTTGTCGGCCGTGTCGACAACAAAGCGCAAGGCAAAAACATTCTTACCCGGTTTCACCAGTCTTGGTGGCACATCAAAATGAACGTAGCTGAAATAAAAATCCGGGGCGCTTTTTCCTGACTCGCCCAATTTCTCACCGTTCCAGTAGGCGGTAACACACTGTTCATCCACCCGTCCGAGATCGAGATGAATACCCTGCCCTGCCCGCGCCACGGGCAACTCCACTTCCTTGCGCAACCAGGCGATGCCGCCATTCTTCAAACCAGAATCGCGCCACTTGGCGTTGATCACGGCTTTATGCCAACCGGAGATGTCGGCATCAGTCCGCTGCCAGCCGTTCTTCTCCCCAATATTTTCTGCATCGGCACGACCATTTTCCTTTTCCCACGCGGCAAGCTCGGCGGGAAAACTCTTAACCCGCCCCGGCAGCTTTTCCAGGCTGGCGATCTGCCCGTCAGCGCGGGCTTTGAAATCAGGCACGTGGTCGAGCGCTGCTTTGCTCGTCCAGCTTTCAGCACGTGTGCCGCCCCAGGATGAGTTCAATAAACCTACCGGCACGCCCAGTTCCTTGGAAACGACGCGCGCAAAATAAAATCCCGCGGCAGTGAATTCGCCGACGGATTGGGGTGTGCAGCTCCCCCAGCGGACCAACGTGTTGTTTGCCGGGGCAATCGAATAATTTCGCGGCACCTTGCCCTGACGGATAAGCGGAAACTGCGCCGTCGTCAAATCGCCCGCATAAATTGTGCCCTTCAACTTGCTCATCGGGAATTCCATGTTCGACTGGCCTGAGCACAACCACACGTCGCCCACCAACACATCGCCAACTTTGATTTTGGATAGCACCGTGTTGCTTTTGGCGGTGGCTATGAGTTCATGTGGCTCGGTGCTCGCTGGCATCGGGTCAAGTTTCACCGACCAATTACCTGCGGCATCTGCCGTCACGGTTTTTTTCTGTCCGAAAAAGGCCACCGTCACCTCCTCACCGGCGGCCGCCCAGCCCCAGACCGGAACTTGAGCCTCCCGCTGCAAAACCATGTGGTCGGCAAAGACACCAGAAATGCGAATTTCAGCGTGGAGAGGAAGGGTTGCCGCCAGGAATGCCGCAACTACGGGGAATAAAATGGGGGATGTTTTTTTCATATTACAACCAGAGTTTCATCCATCGCCGTCGCCTTTTCATTACTCTTTTTGGGGTTGTAGTTTCGTTTTTTCCGCGTAACCCAACGAGACGTGGCCAACCGTTGGATACACAGTGGCAACTATTGAGTTCTCAGCGTCGTTGCTCCGACAGAGACTGAACGCAACCCATTTGCGAGTAATCACCGGGCTGGAAGCCGGGAATCTTCCTGAACACCTCAGCACCAGGTTTCAGCCGATAATCGCCCTTGGCCATGTCCACAAAACCCGGATCGTCTTGGGTCTCCCAGTTGTCCTGAAACGGCCCCCATTCCGGCTTGGCGTTGGTGAGACGCTGGCAGCGGACAAACAGGTTTCGCTCGACCGGGTCGGCGGGCACAGCGGGGTTATCCTGCCAAAACTTCGCCAGTTGCGGATAGCGGACACTGAAAGGCGGTTGGTCGATTTTCATCAAGTTCAACCGCTGTTCGACAATACCACCCTTGGCAATCTGGTCCTTGTGTCCATTCTGCTGCCGATTATCGATGTGAATCGCCAGTCCGCAATCCACGAAGATGTTGTCGTGGGTGAAATTATATTTGCCACCACCGATGATGAAAGTGCCGCCGCGACCGGCGTGCACGAAGATGTTTCCGTAAGCCTCGCTGCCGCAGGCGCCGTCGTCGTAATACACCGCCCAGGTCCTGTGTGTCTCGCCAAAGCCAATGTCGTGAAAATAGTTGTCCCGAATGACGGTGCCAAATTCGGAAGGGTCACGGCCGAGATATAGGGCCCCCATGTCGTCGCCTTCCTGCATGACATGATGGAATTCGTTGTGCTCGACGAGCTGGTCGTTGCCGTGAAGGTAAATGGCAGAACTGGGAGCATCGTATATGAGGCAGTGCTCGATGCGGTTGCCGACCCCATCAATATTGATGCCGGCTTTTAAAGAGCGATCCCAGCGGTTAACCGTGTGGATCACACAATTGGAAACGGTGTTGTTGGCGGCGGTGAGGGTCTTCCGGTCGCCGCCACCCATATTGATGCCGCCCGCTCCAAGGTCGTAGAAGGAACAGTTTTCAATGCGGTGGTCGTGCCCGGCTTGACGGTTGAAGTCGGGGTGCTCATAAACGTGCTCATTCAAACTGCCGAGTTGGCGGCTGACCGGCGTGCCCGTAAAGTTTTGGCGATAGAGCGGATCCGGCTCAATGCCTTGCCCGATGCAAACCCCCACTATCCCAAGGTTATGAAAGACGCAAGACGATAGCACGCAAGCTTGGCCCCTCTCAATATAAACCCCCATCCCACGGGAGCACTCGAAGCCAAAGCCCTCGAAGCGAAGGTGCGAAACTCCGGCCAAAACCACCAGCGGTTCAGCGAGAGTGGAAACCATGACCTCGGCTCGTTTAATATCCACATCCTTTGGCGGCAGGAAGTAGAGTTTGCCAGCCTGTCGATCCACGGCATATTCGCCCGGAATATCAATCTCCTCCAACAGGTTCAAAGCATACCAGGTATTCCACGGACTGCCCGATTTGAAGCCATACATATGTGGTTGCGCGGTTGCGAACACAATGCCGTTTGTGGACTTGGTGATGGCAGCGAGGCGAACGGTGTCATCCGCATAGCCGTGATAGAATAGCCCTGAAATCCAAATATCATCCGCTTTTGTCCACAGTTTCGGACGGTCAGTCGAGACGACGAACTTGCCACCGCGATCTGGATTCTCGCCGTTACGTGTGATTGAGCCAGTGTCTAGCACCTTGCCGATGGGAATCAACGCTTCCCCGGATTTCGGCCAGCGGGCAATAGACATGGGCTGGCCGGCAATGGACAGTTCCAGTGGGGCGGGAACATAGGGTCGCCTAAAGCCGCGCGGCCCCATCTGTCCATAGTCCTTGATACCGAGCGCGGCAAGGTCGATTTGCAAAAGATGTTTCCGCGCCTCCACACTGATGACGCGCTTAAGAATGGCCTCATCTGTAACCGTTTTGATTGCGTCCGCCGGAACTATTTGGCCACCGGTAATGCGGACGGATTCACCCGGCGCAGCCCGCCAAATGATGGGGGACGCTTCAGTGCCAGAATCGGCATCGTTAAATTCCAACGAGTTTTCCAACCGATAAATTCCGCCGTGAACGACCACAGAAGGAGCTTCGCCTTTCAGCCGGCTGGCGCGCACCGCCGCGCGCGCCTTAATCAAAGTTGCATAAGGCTTCTGTGCCGTGCCTGGATTCGCATCATCGCCGCTGGGTGCAACATGGAAACTCACTGGCAGCTCGCCGCCGATACCTGTATTCCCAGCTAATACTTCCAGACCGACGCAGACGAAGAGAGCGATGGTCAGAAAAAAACTTCTCATCCCAAGCATATTCATCTTCTCGGACGCCTCTCCTCTTCCAGCGATTTCTGCGGCACGGGTCTTGTCGATCTTCACCACGTCAACGGAATCAGCACCGGGAGCCACCAGTCCTTCACTGCGCGCTTCATGTCGTTTAACAGTGGCACGTGCATTAACATAATAAATTTGCATCACAAATCTTCGTTTGAATTGCCAGTATTTTTAACTGGCCTTGCCTCGATTGTGTGGACAGAGTGTGAGTGCATGGGGCATCGGTATTTTCAGTTGAGCTTGGCTCCACTGTCAACATGGCTAACGCCACTGGTGGCATCGCCACCAACAAGCACCCAAGATCCGTAATTCTTATTTGTGCTAAACATCTTATTAGGCACGTCATATCGAGTAAGATAAACCGTGCATTCTCCCTGCGGCACACCGCTTTTTTCCTTGAATGCGCCAATTGGAAAGTCGTGGCCCATATTTTGGTTCGATTCATTGTTGAATACATGGTTGACATGAACTACATACCAGGTAAACGTGTTGCTAGGAGTTGAGTTGGAAAACATGAGTTGAACTCGGAGAACCGCCACTGCGTTTTTTGTCAATCCTTCATCAACTAGTTTGTCATTAGCATGAAGCGGAAACGTTAAGGCGGTTAATATGGCGATCCAAATGGTTTTAGTGCCCATCGCGCTTGCCCGTAGGGATGGTAATCTCACTGCACCCATGAATATCGACAAAACGGGGGTTTTCCTTGAGCAACTTCCAAGTTTCGCCGTCGAGAAAATTAACGTCGTCCCGGTGATATTGAAGGGCATAGGCCACGCGATGCTCCGGCGAGGAATTGGGGCCTGATCCGTGGACGGTCAAGCGCGTAAAGGCCACACAATCGCCTGGCTCCATGAGAATATTTACAAAATCCTTGGGTTCCCACTTGATCTTGCGGTGCGTATCCCCGTCTCCCGACGCCTCGGATGCAAAGGTGCCCTGGAGATGTGAACGGGGAATAACTTGCAAACAGCCCGTGGCAATCGTCATTGGACTCAAGGCGGTCCAAAGATTGATAGAGGGCCCATCATGTCGCGTATACTGATTGTCCTGGTGGAAATGAAAACATCCTCCTCCGCCCCCGGACTTCACGGCGGTGAACGGGAGATACAATGTGGAAGGGCCGCCGGTCAGGGCGGACGCAATCTCACGCATTACTATTGAATGCACAAAATGATCGAGGGCAGACCCATATAGATATTGGTGGGTTTGCTTGAGCTTCACTATCTCCAGACCGATGATTTTCATGATGGCCATCACCTCTTCGTGAAGCTCGGCGGTCTGCTCCTTTGAAAGAACATTTTTGAGCAGCACATAACCCTCGGTGTCGTATTGCATTTTTTCTGCTTCACCAATGTGATAAGGCTTAACTTCGAATTTATTTTGAGTGGTTATCATGGATCAATATTGCCCATTTCAAACCGGAAATGGAATGGACTTTCTGGCTGTTTCTTTATACTTTATGATCAATGATTGGATCCGATCTAATTTTTCTCCATGCCATGAAAATACCGCGCTGCAATGCACGGGTGGACAAACGTTTCGAGGCCTATTGTTCTCTTCAGTTTGTGCAACGGGGAACGGTAGAGCTGTTTTACGATAACACCCGTCACTTGGTCACAGCGCCGGCCTTCTGGACCTGTTATCCGGGATCGTCCATTCGCTTTCACGGATACCAAGGGGGAACGTGGCATCATCGATATGTGGCCCTTCGTGGACTGGGACTGGTTCACCTGCGACGGTGTGGACTTTTCTTTTTAGGGATCCAGCCATGTCCGGTCCGGGAGGCCAACCGATATGCGGCGCTGATGGACAGGATCATTGGACTGATTCACTGTCCGGGTTCCTTGTCCGGACTGCGCGCGGCAAATTTGATCGAGCAACTCCTGATCGACCTCGCGGAATGGAGGCAACTTCGGCCCCGATCCGAGCCATGGCTGGATGAACTGATGTCCTCACTGGAAAACTCGGATGATTCTAGATCCGATTATTCCGTCATCGCGCGCAGGCTGGGGATGGCTTTGAGTACGTTGCGGAGACGTTTTCGGAAAGAAGTCGGCACTTCGCTTCATCGCTACGCGCTGGAACTGCGCATGTCGAAGGCGCGCAGTTTGGTAGGCGCCACGGACGTTCCCTTAAAGAATATCGCCGAGCAACTCGGTTACGAAAACCCATTTTATTTCAGCCGCCAATTTCACCAGTTTTATGGGGTTCCTCCGGGAGTCTATCGCCACAGCCGCCAAGTATAGGCTGATCTCGCTTGGCAGTTGCGTTAAAGGATGGAAGGCTCATACAGAATGGGGGGGGTTAGCCTACACGGTGTAGCTTGGCGGGATAAACATTGTTGGCGTTCCACTGGCAGACGTAAATATCCTCCTGATCGTCCACGCAGACATCATGGCAGTGCTGAAATACCGGTTGATCCTGCATCATTACTCCAAGTCGTCCCGCATCGTTATAGTGCGGCTCCTGGCCGCCGGGGTTGGAGATCGCCCGGTTGTCTTTGTCGAGAATGGTCACGAAGCCGCGATTCAGCTTCGGACGAAAATCATTCGGCATCATGCCGAAACACACGCCAGAAAGCAGCAGATCGCCGTGAATCACCGGGCGACTCATGAATGCGCCGGGCAAATATACCGACTTTACAAATTCACCCGCGAGTGTGAACCACTGAAACTCATTACGCATCCGCTCGGTGCAAAGCAGCAATGGTTCCTTCTCTCGCGTATCTACCACCAAGCCATGTGCCTGAAGGAATTTTCCCTGCGTCAGGTAACTTTGTCCGCCGAATTTGCCCAGATATTTGCCCGTGCTATCGAAGCGCAAAATGAACTGTGAACCATAGCCGTCCGCGACGTAAATCTGCCCTTCCGGTCCAACCGCAACCTCGGTAGGGGAATATTTTTGACCGGCTTCATAAGCCCCACACTTTTCAGCGGTGGGCAGTTCCATGAGCAGTTCGCCCGTCAGCGATGCCTTGAGCACGCGGCCTTTGAAATCGGCAATCCAGAAAACTTCGCGCCCCCCCTCTTTCACGAGAGTCAGACCGTGCGCGCCGCCGAGATTAAGCGTCCAACTGTCCAGCAACTTTCCACTCTTGTCATAGATCAGCATGTTATTGCGCACCTCGTCGGTGAGCATGAACAGCCGCCCACCGCTCACTTGCACCATCTCGTGACAATTATTCACCGGCGTCGTTGCCGGATCAGCCTGGCTCCATAGTTTATCAACTCGATAGCGATAAGCACCGTGCCCAATAATACTGCCTTGAAACGGTGGAGCGGTTTTGTCCGTCGTCATAATTTATGGGGATGCGAAGGGCGACAAGCCGATCTTGGCTCGGTTCGAGTCGACAATTATTTGAACTGCAGCATGGCCGCCTGATCAAGCCGCCAATCCTCGGCGAGCGTGCCTTCCAGACAACACCGGACTCCGTCTTCGGCCCGGTAGATGCCAATGTTAAAAGGAACCTTCAAGCCCGGCGACGGCTTTATCCCCAGGGCGTCTAAAGGGATGGCCCATTCGCCTCGCCAGACGCCGCTTTTCCAATCTTTCTTAAACTCGCCATAGGACTTGGCGGCGAAACGCACGGTGCTGCCGAGCCGGGCGGCGGCCTCCGCTGACATTCCGCCATCTGTCACGCTCTGAAGCATTCCGTTCGCGAATCCGCGGATGACGAACGTGCCTTTGTCACCAGCAATGCAGATTTCCGCCCCATCGTCCTGACCCCAGATCGAGCCTTTGCGGAGTTTGTTCACGTCGAAGAGGACCACCTTCACGGCCACATACAGGCATTGGTCATCATATGAAAGAGATACAAAGGCGGGCGCGCCACTTGCCTCCCACCGCGCGGGGCCGCGATCCACAACTCTCAAGCCGCCAGGCCAGTCCTTCAGACTGATCTCGTCCTCCAGAATAGGCGGGTGTGACACACGGCCAACACTGATCGGGGAAGTCCGCCGCCCCGGTGGCGGCACGGAAGGCATCGCGTCGTCAATCGTGAAGGCCTGGGGCGAGCCGCCCTTGTCCAAACTGTCATGAAAGATAATGTTGTTCGTCCACAGCGTGATGGCGGGCGGGCGTTGAATTGTAATTTTGCCTGGCACAAACAAGGTGTTGCCCGCAAAGGTGCAGTCGCTCGATCTTCCAAAATAGAGTGTCATGTTTGTCGCCGCAATGAAGACGTTGTCCCGAATGATTATGCCGTGGGAGATGTGATTCAGGATGGGGCGCTCAATCCCAACCGACACGTTGTGCTTGATCACGCAGTCTTCCGAACCTTCATCCAGATAATATGAGGAGACACCAGACCCCTCAACCGCCTTGATCACATCGCGGACACAATTCCCGCGCACGATGCTATGATGCATGACTCCATAGATGGCGCCGCCATCTGACACCTCGCGCATGACTCGGTAAACAAGATTCTCCTCAATCAAATAACCCGCGCCCCTGCAATCCATGCCGCTGTAGGGGGCGTCATGGATTTCATTGCGGTAAATATGAAAGCCTTTTTCCTCAACGTCCCGAGACACGCCGCTTACGACCAACGCCGTGGCGCTCGGGTAAATCAGGCCCACATGATGCAGGTGATTGCGGGCAATCAAACTGGCAATACCGTTGGCCCGGATGGCGCAGCCACCAGTATCATGGATGCGGCAGTCGCGAATTTCGCAATCCGCCAGTGCCTTTCCCAAAATGCCCTGGCCCGCGACGTTGGCGATTTCGAGATTCTCCAACACACACCGGCGCGCCTGTTCGAGGCCGAGAGCGCCATCGAAGGCTTCGGCCGCAAAGCCGCCGGGCTTCAACGGCGTGGTCGTCGCCTGTAATGCCAGCCCGCGCACCGTAATCCGCTCAACGGGCGCATTGCTCGTCCCCGCGATGCTGATGATTCGTTCCAAAACCGGCGCGACAACCTTGGCCTGCGTCATGTCTTCGCCCGGCAACGGCCAATAAACCACCCGGCCTGCCACGCGGTCGAGATACCACTGGCCGGGTTTGGTCATGCCTTCGCGTGTGTTAAAGACAACGTATTTACTCACCCCAAACGCACCCGGTGGCTTGGCCAGCCGTTGGAGAATTAAAGTGTGCTGGGCCACATCATTGCTGATGACCCCGACCCGGCATTCGTCCCACATATGATAGACGCGCACCTCGGCGTTGCGGGTTTCGAGTGTTGCCGGAAGGTCCTTTGGATCGTAGCGCAGCGTGGTTAATTCATCCGCCGTCGGTGGCCGCGCCCAGCCCCCGGCCACCGAAGACAGCCATTGCACGGCAAATGGGCTCTGATGCTGGAACGTTCCTGACTCTGGCATCCGCGCCGGATCGGCCATCCGGCCGTTGACCTCCAACATCCGCAAATCCCAACTGCCTTCTTTCACGGCCGCCAGATCCGCGCACCAAAACTTTTCGCCGTCCCGCCGCCAGCCGCTGACCAGTCGGCCGCCGTAAAGGGTAGTCTGGCCAACTTTCTCCGCCTCGATTGTCAAACCGCTGTCACGCGCATCCAGCAAGAATGTCCTGGCTAGAAAAAAGTTCCCCGGCAGAAGGATGAGCCGATGCTGTCCTGCGCCAGCTTTCCTAGCCGCATCCCGGGCCGCTTCCAGTGTAGCCAGGGGCTGGTTCATTGTTCCAGAGCCGGAGTCATTTCCGTTGGGGGCGATGTAGAAGTCCGCCGCGTGAACGGTGCTGGCGAGCGCGAGGAGGCTCGCAAATTTGATAAGGCCGCTTTTCAATTTCGTGAGACCACTTTAGTTTTTCCCGCTAGTTATTGCATTATGTTTTTTGGGATTATAGTTTCGCTTTTTCAGCGCTTTCATCCCCCGCATGAGTTTTGTTATGGTGCGTCAAAACGTAAAGTTTATGGTAATAACTTAACTGGGCCACATTTTCTAAGGAAGATCGTCAGCGAAGCCTCCGCAGCATCGCGCGAGGCGAAAAGCCATGCACGGTCTTGAAAACCTTGCTGAAGTGGAATGGGTCGCAATAACCCAATTGCGCCGCCACTTCGGCTACGGTTTGATCTCCACGCTTCAGCAGTTCGTAGGCGTGGGCAACGCGCATTTCGTTGCGCAGTTGGGCGGGAGGCTTTCCAGTAGTGTGATGAAACGCGGCGCGCAGCGAAGATATGCTCATGCCTGCCCGACTTGCCATCTCCTGTAGCGTCCACGGTTTTTCTGGATTGCGATGTATGGCCTCGATGAGCTGCTGCACTTTGTGGCGGTGGCGGTCATTGTCATCATGGGGAAGGGCTGCAGCCGCCCACCACTCAAACAGTAAAGACTGTAACAATGCGGCCGCCCGACAGCGAATGGCGATCTCCTCGGAACGCAGCAACCGGAAGATGTCTCCGCACACCGCTTCCTCTTGGGTGGAATACGGTGCATTCATGACTTGGTGCACTGGCAGGCGAAACGGCTCAGTGAGACGGAACTCGAACCACCAGAATGCCCAGGGCGCGGTGTGCGTGGCGTAGCGTTCCAGCGAGGGAAAGTCGAACAACAGCAGAGACCCCGGAGACAGATTATATTCGCGATCGCTGCAATGAAGGCGGCCTGCACCCCGCACTGTGCGCACGGCCACCATCTCCCGGCCAGCTTTGTTGTTCCGCACATGTGAATCCATCCGCGACCGTTCTGCGCGAATCTCATAGTTGGCGTCTGCCGCAACCTGCCAAACCGTTAGCAGCTCAATTCCACAAGCGGTGACAGGTTCACGGGGGAAAGAACAACGATTCATGGCGGAAAATATATTGTCGAAAAACACATGAATTATGCTGAATCCACCATGTAGGTCGAGGTGATTTTGAGGCAAAATGCGTTCATGAAACCCCTTTGGTCAGACGATCTGGAACTATTTCGGATTTGCAGGAACGAATTGTTCACCGCCGTGGTGGGCGACATCATGGACAAGCTCAAGCTGCGGCGCCAGTTTCTCCCGCCGCAGATTCAACCGCTCCACGCCAACATGGTCGTGGTGGGCCGCGCCATGCCGGTGCTGGAGGCGGATGTTTTTGACGAGGCTCATCCGGGCAGTGCCAATCCACTGCTCTCGAAACCGTTTGGCCTGATGCTGGAGGCGCTGGACGATCTCAAGCCGAATGAAATCTACATTTGCACCGGGTCATCGCCCACCTACGCACTATGGGGTGAATTAATGAGCACACGAGCCGCTAAACTCGGCGCAGCCGGCGCGGTGGTGGATGGCTACTCGCGCGACACCGCCGGCATTCTGGCCATGAATTTTCCGACCTTCTCTTATGGGCGCTACGCGCAGGATCAAGCCCCGCGTGGCAAGGTGATTGATTTCCGCGTGCCGCTGGAAATCGGCGGGGTCACGGTGCGCAACGGCGACATCGTGTTCGGCGACATTGACGGTGTCTGCATTGTGCCGCGCGAAGCGGAGCAGGAAGTGTTCTCCAAGGCTTTGGAAAAGGCGCGCGGGGAAAAGCTCGTCAAGAAAGCGATCGAGGCCGGCATGAGTGCGCGGGAGGCGTTTGACAAGTTTGGCATCATGTGACCGAACCATGTTTGAAGCGACGCCAGAATTGATTTTCGACGGACGCCATGATCTGGCTGAAAGTCCAGTCTGGCGTGATGGACATTTATGGTGGGTCAACATTACAGCGGGCGAACTTCACCGGCTGGATCCCGCCACGGGTTTCCACCATCAACAAAACATCGGCGGTAATACCGGTTGTGTTGTGCCGTGTGAAGACGGGCGCTGGCTGGTGGCGCGTGACCGCGAACTGCTTTGGCTGGATTGGAAGTCTGGCGGAACAACATTGTTCTGCGCGGTGGAATCAAATCAGCCACACAACCGTTTCAACGACGGCCAGTGTGATCCGCAGGGGCGGCTGTGGGTTGGCACGATGAACAAAGACGCCGTTGGCGCGCTAGGGGCACTCTATGTGATTGAAGCCGGGCGCGCGCCGCGTTGTGTCCTTGGTCACATCGCGATTTCCAACGGCATGGCCTGGTCGGCGGATGAGCGCGTGTTTTATTTTACGGACACGGCGACGAACCGGGTGGACGTGTTTGAATTCGATTCCGCCACTGGGGCGATTTCAAATTGCCGCGCGCTGGTGACTTTCACGCCGGAGGAATTTCCCGACGGCATGACGCTGGATGCGGACGGCAACCTGTGGGTCGCCTTGTGGGGCGCGTGGTCGGTGGTTTGTCTTGACGGCTGGACCGGACGTGAGCTGCAGCGCATCCGCATGCCGGTGTCGCAGCCGAGTTCCTGCGCGTTTGGCGGGTCGCAGTTGGATGAGTTGTTCATCACTACAGCGCGCACGGGATTGTCGGCGGCGGCGCTGGAGCATGAACCGCAGGCCGGCGGGATATTTCGCGTTCGGCCTGGCATGAGCGGATGTCCGGCGCGGTCGTTTAATTCGCATGCCGCTGCTTGTTTTCAAAATTTATGAAAATCACCGAAGTCAAAGTCTGGCTCGTCGAGGGCGTCAAATACAACTGGACACTCCTGAAGGTTTACACCGATACCGGCCATACCGGCGTGGGCGAAGCGACCAACTGGCCGGGCAGTCCGATCATCGAGGCGGCGGCGCGCCATGTGGGCGAGCGTGTTATCGGCCTGGACCCGCTGCGCACGGATTTCATCTGGACGAAACTATATCGCGACTTGAACTGGATCGGGCCGACTGGCGCGTCATTATGTGCCATCAGCGGGCTGGACATGGCCTTGCTGGATTTGAAAGGCAAGTTGCTGGGCGTGCCGTGTTACCAATTGCTGGGTGGCGCGTTCCGCACGGAAATTCCGCTATACGCAAACTACTGGTTCACGGGCGGCGGTCATTCGCCGGAGGATTACGCCCGGCAAGCCCGGGTGGTAAAAGAGGCGGGTTTCACCGGTTTGAAATTTGATCCGTTCGCGCACACGAACTATCTCTACGGAACGGATCTGAACACCAATCTTTCCCTCACACCGGAAATGCAGGAGCGCGCTTGCGAAGTCACCCGCACCGTGCGCGAGGCAGTCGGGCCAGAGATGGAGATGATGATTGAGACGCACGCGATGATGAACGGACAAATGGCGGTGAAGATGGCGGAGCGCCTCGCCCCGTTTGGCATGACGTGGTATGAAGAACCCGCCGGCCCGGAGAGCGTCACGACCTTGCGGGCGTTGCGCGAGCGGCTGCCGGGGAATGTTTCCATCTGCGTCGGCGAACGGCACTACACGCGGCACGGGTTTCGCCCGGTGCTGGAGCAGCACATCTGCGACATCATCATGCCGGACGTCACTCGTTGTGGCGGCCCGAGCGAAATGAAGCGCATCGCCACGATGGCGGAGGCCTACAATGTGCTTGTGGCGCCGCACAATCCCAACGGCCCGTTAAGCACGCTGGCCAGCGCGCATGTGTGCGCCAGCATCCCAAATTTCTTCCGCTGCGAATTCATGAAGAACGACGTGCCGTGGCGGGACACCGTGATCACTCATCCGCTGGACGTGCGCAACGGAAAATTATTCCTGTCTGAACGACCCGGCTTGGGCGTGGACCTCGTTGAGGAGGAACTGGCGAAACATCCCGGCGTGCGGGAATTGAACGCGCGCCCCAACTTCTACGTTTAACGCATTATGCCGCTTGCATTGGATCTTAAAGGCAAATGCGCACTGGTGACCGGCGCAAGCGACGGTGTGGGCGCAGGCGTGGCCCGGATGCTGGCCCGCGCGGGTTGTGACGTGGTCGGCACAGGCCAGGTGGCGGCGGCGCATGAGCGCGCCCAAAACTTTTTACATGGGATTGAGGCCGAGGGGCAGCGCGCCTTTTATCTCGCCGGTGACGTCTCCGAGGTGACGACCCCGACCCGCTGGGTTGCCGAAGCGGTGGCTGTGCTGGGCGGACTTGACATCGTCGTCTCCAACGCGGGACGCAACGCCTTTCATGGGGTCAACAACTGCACGGAAGAACAATGGGAGCACAATTTGAATCTCAATCTGGCATCGCACTGGCGGTTGGCGCGCGCCTCGCACCCGCACTTGGAGCAGGCCACGCCCGGGGTTTTCCTCGTGATGACATCGAATCACGCCTATCGCACCATTCGCGGCTGCTTTCCTTATAACGTCACCAAGACCGCGTTGACCGGGTTGGTTCGCGCGCTGGCAATTGAATGGGGCCCGTCCATCCGGGTGGTCGGTATCGCGCCTGGGTTCATTGACACGCCAGGCAATCAGCGATGGTTTGACAGCTTCCCCGACCCGGCCGTTGAGCGCGAATGCACCGAACGCCGACACCCCGTTGGGCGTCTCGGCCAACCCGAAGAGATTGGCGCGCTTTGCGCCTTTCTTGCCAGCCCCCATGCTGGCTTCATCAGTGGGACCACGATTCTCGCGGACGGCGGACGCGAGGCGCTACTCCAAGATGAATAAGGAAGAGCACTATGACAAACTGGTCAAAAAAGTATGATGAAAGCCTAAACTTAGAAATATGTGCGAAAAACTTAAGACGGGGAAAGTTCGGATTTCAACATCAACGATAGTGCGGCAACGGAATGCACTGCGATCATTTCTGCTAAGTGGAATCGTATCTGCATTCTTGCTCACACTTTTCCCTGCGCAATTGTCCGCTGTGGAGTTGGGCGATGTTACGGGGTTCTTGCCAGCAACGCGGAACGTCATCGTGTCATGCGGGGAGAGAAAGGTCCGCATTGAAGCTTGGGACGACGATGTCATCCGTGTCTGGCTTTCTGCGGATGGGAAATACCAAACGAGTGATGAGCGCGGCGGCTGTATGATCCAACCGGGAATGCAGCGGTTCAAAGGATCTACGGAATTTCAGGTCGTTGATGCAGGAAATCAAATCAAAATCAAGACGAAGAGTTTGGTGGTTTGCGTGAAGAAACACCCTTTTGGCCTGGCTTTTTATCAGTCGGACGACAAGACGCTTATTACTGCTACGCCGCCGGGATTTAGCCTGGACAGCGATATTCGGGCAGTTCTGCAGCGCGATGCATGCGGTCACAAGGAGCATTTCGTCGGTCTTCAACTTAAAAACGACGCGGAGACGCTTGATCATCGCGATCATGTGGTCAATCTCAAAGACGAAAATGGAGCCGGTTGGGTGGCACCCTTTTTTATGAGCAGCGCCGGGTATGGCGTTTTCTTCAACAATGAGTTCAGCGTCGACAATCGTATCAGCTTCAACAAGAAAATAATCATTGAAAACACTGCCAAGCATGGACAACTTGACCTCTTCTTTTTCAGAGGAACCAACTATGGGCGAATGATCGATTTATACACCGACCTCACCGGAAAACCGCCGATGCCGCCAAAAAAGCTTCTTGGCTTCAACTACCTGGTGAAGGGTTCCGCGATACTCGAACCGGTGCTTGACGAAGAGGCATTTCCTGAATGGGTAAAGCGGGAATACCCAATTGATAGTTGCATTACCTTCACCGATCAGCGCCTTGCAACTGATACTGAGATTGCCGCAGTGGACGCTACAGCCAAGCGTGTCCATGATTTACATGGTGCACTTTGCTGTTATTTCGATCTCTACACGCCCGGCACTTTCCAGGACTCCCTGCCATGGCCTACAAATTATCCCTATCATGATTGGACGAAGTTTAAGGAAACCCTGAAAACCCGACTGCTTGACCACGGCGTAGACTGGTTTTGGTTCGACGAGACGGAGGATCTGCCCTATGTGTATGAGCTTTATCAAGCGACAGTAGACGCATGCGAAGCTCAGGATAGCCGCCGGGGTTTCCTCTGTGGGCGGGGGGGACAAGCGGGTTGCCAGCGGTTTGGTTATCCATGGATGGGCGATACAGATTATGGCAAGTCTTCCCTGTTTGCCAGTCTTTGCAACGGACTTATCGGTGTCGCGCATTCCACCCATGATATGTCGGGTGGAGTTGCTGAAAAAACGGAGGATCAATACCTGTCCGGCGTCAAGGCGAATCTTCTTGATCCGATCTCGCAGTGCAATAATTGGTCGCCGGGATGGGTTCCTTCCCACCTTCCTTGGGAATGGTCTTCGCGGGCAGAGCATGTCTTCCGTAAATATCTCGATCTGCACTATCAGCTCATTCCTTATTTTTATACCATGTTTTGGCAGGCGCATACGACTGGTTTGCCCGACTGGCGGCCACTGGTTCTGGATCAACCGGAGCGCGCAGATTTATACGCCCGGGACGAAACTATGATCGGCGATTGGCTGCTCATGGCGCCTTTGTATCAGAAGAATGTGCGCGATGTCTATTTGCCACCAGGAAAATGGCACGGTTATTTCGATGGTG
Source organism: Pedosphaera sp. (assembly GCA_028293325.1). GTDB lineage: Bacteria > Verrucomicrobiota > Verrucomicrobiia > Limisphaerales > Pedosphaeraceae > JAQGOT01. Next base: position 18,559 of record JAQGPA010000045.1, read on the forward strand.
TCACTTACGCCGGAGATCAGATCATAAAAAATTATCATTCGACGCCCGATGGTTATCCGCTTTTTGTCAAAGCGGGCGCGATCATCCCCATGATGCCAACGATGCGCTATGTAGATGAGAAGCCGACGGATCCACTTACACTCGATATTTATCCTGAAGGAAGTGCCTCGGCTAGTTTATATGAAGACGATGGTGTTACGCGCGAATATATGAAAGGAAATTACTGTGTCACTGAAATAACCTGTGTGAGCGACCGGAATGCAATCTGTGTCAGCTTGAAGAATCGTAAAGGTTTGTATAACCCCGGGCCACGCGGCATCCTATTCAAGGTATTGTGTCCCGTTTGCCCAAGCGAGGTGTTGGTGGGCGGACAAAAACTCGACCGCCTTGATTCATTGGCAGCATTAACTGGTCGAAAATCAGGATGGGGATTTTTCCCGGACGCAAATAGCGGAGCCTACAAGACTTTTGTCGCTTTCCCCACCAAGGGAGAGTCCGTCACCGTGAAACTCGTTATCGACGCTCAGGCGGAGCAGCCTCCGAAGCCGGCTGGCGATGCGACTTTCATGGCACTGACCGAGGGAAACTGCGATAGCCGCAAAGTTCAAGGGACCGACGGGATGTGGCGGCCATCAGATGAGAAAGGGATTCCATCCTATGCCACCCTGGCTGTTACCGGCGGAGTTGTAAAAAGTTGGGCGAATTCCACCGGTGGTGTCAGTGACCTGATTGCATCGGCTACCAGTGAAAGGCCGTTGGCCTGTCTGCTTGGCACGAACTTGCAACTTGATCTAAATGTCACTGGTCGCGTCAGCCATGCTGTCTGTCTGCATCTGATGGATTGGAATCAAAAGGGGCGTAGCGCCAGGGTCGAGTGTTTCGATGCGGCCACCGGTCGGGCCATAGATTTGGAGACCATCCCCCGCTATGATCAGGGGATCGCTATTGCCTATATGATCAGGGGGCACGTCATTATCAAGGTTACTTCTCTTTCAGGCCCTGACGTCGCGTTGTCAGGAACATCATTCGGATGGCAGCCGGAGATTGAATATGCTGGTAGGCGCACCGAAAATGCTGTTGTTCAAAATACCTTGGGCAAGGCTGGCCATTGGATCATCGGCGGAAACAAATCGCTGCCCGCGGATACGTCAGTCGCCATACGCGGCCAAACCAAATCACTTGAAAGCATTGATTCTACCACCGGAAAGCCTGGCGCACCATTCCTTGGAATCACCGACCCGGATCGGCAAATCGAAGTCTGCGTAAATGGTTCCGAACCCGTGCGCCTTACCATTCATCTGCGGGATTGTCGAACCGTAAAGCCAAAGGACTATTGGGAAGAAGCCAAACAGACAATAACTTTCAGCGCCTTTGATCTTCCGGGTGGGGGCAAGCTTCGCACCGTGGCTGTCAGACCAGATGGGCTGGGGACCGGCGGTTACATCAGTTACATCATCCGTGGGCATGTCAAGTTGACGATCTCCGATGCTGGAGGTGCGGCTTCTGCCCTCTGTGGAATTTTTCTAGATCCTGTCCATGACTAGCGCGCAAATATTATTTGCCCAAGCTTCGGGTGTTGCCGGCAATGCAACTATCTTGACCTTATTGGAACACCGATCAGCGTGTTTGATAAAAATAACCTCGGATGCTCAAATCTTAACTCCTTTATTCAACCCTTGGGGGTGACTCCGCTTATGCTGCCTATCCAACTTCAGTGGATTGATTACACCGTTCTAATTACTTATGTCGCCTTTGTCTTGGGCATCGGCTGGACGCTGGCGCGCTTCATGAAGACATCGTCGGACTTTCTCACGTCTGGACGCTCAATTCCGACCTGGGTGACCGGCTTGGCCTTCATCTCCGCCAATCTCGGCGCGCTGGAACTTGTCGGCATGGCCGCCAGTGGCGCGAAATACGGCATTGCCACCAGTTTTTTTTATTGGGCTGGCGCGATTCCGGCGATGGTTTTCCTCGCCGTGTTCATGATGCCGTTTTACTACGGTTCCAAGGCGCGTTCCGTCCCGGAATATTTGAAGATGCGCTTTGACGAACGTGTCCGCGCCTTGAACTCCGTTGCCTTTGCCGTGATGACCATTTTTGCTTCTGGCGTTTCAATGAATGCTTTGGCCAAGCTGTTGAACCAGCTGCTCGGCTGGAATTATGATCTGGCGTTGTGGATTTGCTCCGGCGTGGTGCTGCTCTATGTTTTGAAGGGCGGTCTTACTTCCGCGATTTACACCGAAGTGCTCCAGTTCTTCATGATCGTCCTCGGCTTCGCGCCGGTGGTTTATCTCGGCTTGAAAGAAGTCGGTGGCTGGCATGCCATGAATGATTCGCTCCACGCCGTCGCCAAGGAAAGCGCAGCAGCTAATGGCACCGAATATGCCACGAACGCCTGGACGAGCGCGTGGCAGCCGTTGATCGCAGGTCCAGCCCATAATCCGATGGGCGTGGATCTTTTCGCGATGGGCTTCGGCCTCTGTTTTGTGTTGGGCTTCGGCTACTGGTGCACCAACTTCCTGGTCGTCCAACGCGCGATGGCCGCCAAAAACATGGCCGCCGCCCGCAACACACCGCTGGTCGCCGCCGTGCCCAAAATGCTGTTTCCTTTCCTCGTCATCGTGCCTGGCATGATCGCCGTCGCGCTGACCTCGATGCCCGACAAGGATTATCGCATTCCGCCGCCGGCCATTTCGCAGGAGGCCTATGACAAGGCCACGGCTGCCGTAGCGCACGGGGATCCCGCGAACACCATTGCCACCGTGACCGCTGTCCAGGAGGCGCTCGGCAAGAAAATCGATCGGAACAAGATCGCCAGCCTCATCGCGGACAATGCCCAGAACAAGCTGACCGACGTGCAGATCAAGACCGGCATTTACAACAGCATTTCCGAATATGACTACGACGGTGTCATCCTTTCATTGGTTAAAAAATACTGTCCGCCCGGTCTGCTGGGCCTGGCGCTCACCGCCTTGCTGGCCTCATTTATGTCCGGCATGGCCGGCAATGTGACGGCGTTCAACACTGTCTTCACCTACGATCTTTATCAGGCGTATTTCGCCAAGAACAAGGGTGACCAGCATTATTTCTGGGTGGGCAAATTCATCACCGTCGTCGGAATCGTGTTGAGCATCGGCGCGGCATATTTCGCGGCGATGTATAACAACGCGATGGACATCATTCAGCTCGTGTTCGGCTTTGTAAATGCGCCGCTGTTCGCCACGTTCCTGCTGGGCATGTTTTGGAAGCGCACGACCGGCACTGGCGCGTTCCTTGGTCTGTTCGGCGGCATCGCCTGTTCGGCGCTGTTCCAATCGCTGACCATTGCGGCGGGCAATACCCCCGGCGTCAAAGGTGGTTACCTCCATGTCGTCCAGATATTCCCCAGCGAAATGGCGCAGAACTTCTGGCTCGCCGCGTTCGCTTTTACCGTCTGCTTCACCTTGACGCTAGTGATTTCCCTGGTCACAAAACGCACCAAGTCCGACGAAGAATTGAAAGGCCTTGTCTATTCCCTCACGCCGAGGATCAAAGCCGACAACCTGCCGTTTTTTCTGCGACCGGGCTTCTTGGGAGTCATCCTGCTCATCTGCTGCGTAATTTTGAACATCATTTTCTGGTGAACTCGAACCACCCTGACAATGATCGGACTTATCTTCTTACCCAGATTTGGATATGCAGGCGCACGGCAGTCTCGTTCTTAGTTTCATTTTCAGTTTCAATTCATTTTCAGGGTTCATTATCCACCGCCACCGGTCGGACCCAGATATTTCGGTAGGAAACGGAGTTCTTATGGAACTGTAGCGCGAGAGGGCCGGTCGCTCCATGCGGCGCATAGCCGCCGGGGGAACGCCAAGGGGGATCGTTACGTATGGCCTGATGATTCTGGACCACCACCCCGTTATGGAACACAGTGACATAGCCGGGCGTCAACAGATCGCCGTTGGTGCTGAAATGCGGCACATTGAAGATGATGTCATAGGTCTGCCATTCGCCCGACGGCCGGCACGCATTCACCAAGGCTGGATGCTGGCCATAGACAGCCGCGGTCGCGCCGTCAGGGTAGGTCTTATTGTCGTAGCAATCCAGAACCTGGATCTCGTAGCGGCCCATCAGATACACACCGCTATTGCCACGTCCCTGACCAGTGCCACTCGGCGGTGTCGGCTCGCGAAATTCCAGATGCAACTGGAGGTCGGCAAACGCATTTGTCGTCACGATGTCGTCCTTTGCGGAGGTGGCGACGCCATCTGCAACAAGCCATGGGGCGGCTTCACCGGTCCGTTTGTCGCGCCACTGCGCCAGATCTTTGCCATTGAACAACACGATGGCGTCGCTGGGCGGCGTGGCGTTTTGACTGAACGGGCCGGAGGTGACGATGCGCGGCTGGGGACGGGCGGGATCATGAACATGCCATTTGCCATCCGGCTCCAGGGGCGTGTCCTGATATCCGGCCACACCATCAATGACCGTCAGGGTGACCTGCGTTTTGGCCGCAGTCATCACCGGCGGTTGCGACTGGGTTGCAGGCAAGGGTTGGGCGGTCCCTTTTTCGGCACAACCTGCAATCAGGGCCACCAACAATGGCAGGAGGATGTTATTGTTATTCATATTGGTAAAAATTATTCAGAGCGCGGAAAACTTGCTTTTCCTGACAATAGATTTAACGGACGCATCACGTTTTCAAGAAACGCCACGCCAATGAAGCCACCATCTATCATCTGGAAATCACAGGCGATTTGCGATTGCGGCCGGGGGACTGCCTTGAAAAATGTGAAACATGGCGATAATCAAAGTTCTCCAGTTTGGAATCTGCTCAAAATTCATATCGCGCACGCTTTTGGATTTTTGCTTCAGCATATTTCTACAACCGATGCTTGTGTTGGAAACAAATATATTCTTTTCAGGAATTACTTCATTATGATTTCTGGGATTTCACTTTCGCTTTTTCAGCGTCGTAATTACCTCCTGTTTCCTGCGGATGCTGGAGTGAAAATCAGAAATCGGCACCCTCCATCCTCAATGGCCGTCTTTTACAAAAAACGGCGTGGTGAATTGCGAAACGATTCAAGCAAGGAGCCACTGAGAGTGGTTGCCGAATGTTGCACCATATTTGGTTAAAGTGCTATTGAGATGCCTATCAAGACATTGTGGAGCGATATCATCCATGGCGATTTCTATGAGCCGCCGGGCTCCAATGAAAATGAGGGATGCCCTCAAGATTAAAACAGATATTTTAACGAATAGGTGAATCAGACCGCTTTGCTTCACGTAGTGGTAAAAATTCTACTTAAGACAAAAACATCCACAGTTTGGACTGTGATAAAAGCGCGTAATTCCGCCGTAATAGACAATGCCAATGTGGCAAGCAAAAAAAACTTACACAGCCAATTCAGCAGCATAACCCTTCGGTTCAACATAGTTTCTTACGAAGCGTTTTTACCAATATCGCATTCAGCGGCCATTATCTTGGCAAGAGCATGGTGTTCAGCGTCATCCGAACTAGAAAGTGCGTCAAATACTCCTTTGAGGTCTGCCGCCGACCGGTTCTGGCCAAGCTTGAACTTGCCTTCGATACGGGTGAGAGAAATCTCGAAGGCGACTATATTTTGAATGAGTTTATCTCGGTATTCATTAGGAAGTGTACCGGGCCAAGGCCGTTCGAACGATGATTCATGGACTAAAATAGTGTCGTGCAGGATTGAGAGCACGCGTTCGGGCTGATCTAAAACCTTCGGAATACCATAGGCATGAACGGCAACATAGTTCCACGTCGGAACGGCAGGCTCGGTCTTATACCATGAAGGCGAGATATAGCTATGTGGACCTTGAAAAACCACGAGAACTTCCCTACCGGACGCGAAGTTCTGCCATTGGGGGTTTGCGCGTGCCATATGTGAAACCAAGGTGCCGTGACAACCAGCCCCGGGATAAAAAAGCATCGGAAGATGGCTCGCAAATGGAGCCGCACCGTCACAAGTAATGAGTGTGGCGAAATTGTAACGCTGAATAAACGCTATAAGTTTGGCAACGTCCTCTACTCGAAATGCGGATGGAATGTACATTTTTTAAAATCGCTTGTCATTCAGTGGCAGAAAAAATATCAACAGCCAAATTCTAAAAAGCCAGCACAAAATTGAAAACAAGGAAATGAATGGTGCATTGCCATGCTCCTCCGTGCTGAGTCTAGGTATGTTCCAAATGGTTTCTGTGTCCAAGTTACCCACGAACTGGTCTCATCACACCTCTGCCTCACGGGGCCTACGCTGAAAAAACGAAACTGTAATCCCAAAAAGAATAATGAAGTTTTTTTGGCAATAGTTGAGACTCCTTACATCCGATTCAGATGATGAAAGATACAAATGACATATTCGCCCAAATTGCTATCCAACGATATCAGGCCCGTGCTCGACATCTGGTTGCCCCTAGCCCTGTCTCGGTGCCAAAGCGAATACTCCCGTTAGACGAGATGCCTGGCGCAAGCGCCTTTACACCCATTCCCAAGCTGAACACAGCGGCTGAATTGGGTCTCAAACTGAATCAGGCGCGGCACGACATGGAAAAATTCCTGGCGGATTTGGCGCCGCCGCTCGAATCGTCCCGCCTGACGCTGGAGTTGGATGAGTTCGACTGGCGCGAGGAGACGGAAATTGACCGTGAGAATTTCAGCCTGACCCGTGACGGAGGCGGGCAATGGACAAAGGTAAGGATTCCCCATTACGGCCCGCCTCTGGGCCGCGCAGCAACTTACTACCGTGTGGAGTTTATGGTCAGCACCGAAATGCTTCAAAAGGGCGCGCTTTTTATCGCTTTCGCCGGTGTGGATTACAAGGCACACGTGTTCGTGAATAACGCCTTTCTCGGTTCACACGAGGGATTCTTCGCTCCGTTTGAATTTGATTTTACGCCGCACGCCCGTCCCGGAAAAAACACCTTGGTCGTAAAAGTCGAAAATGACAACACTTTCATGGGCAGCGTTGGGGGCGTCAATGGCGACACGCTTGACGGGGATAAAATGTATGCCGCCACCGGGCTCGGTTATGATGATCCAGAACTAGGCTGGCATCATTGTCCACCGGGGATGGGTATTTGCCAGGATGTTCGGATCGAAGCACGCTCACGATTGTTCATCCGGGATTTGTTTATTCGGCCGCTTCCGGATGAACACCGCGCAGAGGCATGGATCGAGGTATGGAACTGTGATCTTAGCAATAGTCCGGTTGCCTTTGATATTTCCCTCTTCGGACAGAACTTTCCTGCCACAGTCTTTCGTGACCAGCGTTTTAATGTGACCACCGCCCAGATTGCCGGTCATGGCGATCTCGACAAGCAATTTGAGCAGGTTATAAAAAAACTTGCCGGTCCAGGCATCAGCCAGTTCCGTTTGTCGATTGAAATCCCCGATGCAAGACGATGGGATTTAGATGCCCCCTGGCTTTACCAAATGCAAGTCAAGCTCCGCAACGGCGCTGATGTAGTATGCGATGAGCGCAAACAACAGTTTGGCATGCGGACGTTTCGTCAGGACGAGAATTCCGAGCCCAAAGGCAAGTTCTATCTTAACGGACAGGAGATCAGGTTGCGCGGCGCCAACACCATGGGCCATGAACAAGGCTGCGTGTTTCGCAAAGATTGGCCGCAGCTTATCGATGACATTCTTCTGGCAAAACTCTGTCATATGAACTTCTTGCGCCTAACCCAGCGTCCGGTACAACGGGAAGTTTATGAGTATTGCGACCGTTTGGGCATCATGACCCAAACAGACTTGCCATTGTTTGGATGCCTGAGGCGCAATAAAGTTTGCGAAGCCGTCCGGCAGGCCGAAGAGATGGAACGTCTTGTCCGGCCTCATGCCTGCAATGTCCTCATCAGTTACATCAATGAACCGTTTCCCAATGGCCAGGGCCGTCCGCACCGGAATTTGATGCGCGATGAGTTGGAACAATTTTTTGATATCGCGAGCCGGATTGTCCGCATGTGCAATCCTGAACGGGTCGTCAAATGCGTGGATGGGGATTATGATCCGCCTACCGCCATGGGCATGCCGGACAATCACTGCTACTGTGGCTGGTATATCGGACATGCCATTGATTTGGGCTCGCTCAACGCCGGCTCATGGCTTCCGGTTGAGCATGAATGGCACTATGGCTGCGGCGAATTTGGCGCTGAAGGGCTCGACAGCCAGGAGGTCATGCGCGAGTTTTACCCTGAAGGCTGGCTGCCACCTGCCAGTCAAAAACCAATCGAACAATGGCGTCCCACCAGGCTTGCAGCCAGCCAGACCAACCATTTCCAATATCTTTGGTATCCGGCGCAAAAAACTCCCGCAACCTGGATTGAGGCCAGCCAACGGCATCAAGCTTGGGTTACCCGGCTCATGACCGAAGCTTTCCGCCGCGACCAACGGATGAATTCTTTCGCAATTCACCTTTTCATCGATGCCTGGCCCTGTGGATGGATGAAGGCCATTATGGATGTGCTCCGTATACCGAAGAAGGCCTTTTTTGCTTACCGGGAGGCACTAACTCCATTGATGGTGTCGTTGCGCTCCGACCGTCGCACTTATTTCTCACAGGAGAATATCGAGATGGAGCCGTGGATATGTAATGATACCCACTTGGTTCCGGCCGGGGCACAGCTGCGGTATCAACTTGAAATAAATGGCCAAACCATCCAGTCGGGTCGCACGACCGCCCAGATTCCGCTTTGTTCGTCCCAACCCCAAGGATTCATCCACTTCTCGCTTCCAGTCCTGATCGAGCGGACGGCCGCCAAAGTGCGTCTGGCACTGGCGGATGAATCGGACTGCGTCCTTTTTGACACGGTTCAAGAAATTGAAGTCTTTCCAGAACTGCCACATCTGACGGGTAAGCGCGCTTTCATTGTTGGTGCTTATGCAGGGGTGGCTGACTCCTTGGCGGGTGAACTGGGGCTGACGTCGGTTTTTTGCGGGACACCCAGGGCGACCGATGTGATTCTTATTGATGATCCGGCGGCATTTGCACACCAACAGGCTGTGGTGCAGGCAGCGGTGCTCGCCGGCGGAACGGCCGTGTTCTTGGAGTTGCCGCCCGGCGAACACAAGGTCATGGAAGAAATTCTCAAGGTCGTTCCGGGAGGAATGGGCGCCCGTCATTTTGCGGATTGCAGTACCGGTCATGCGCTCGTGGAAAACCTGCAACCCTATGATTTTTGGTTTTGGCACGATGCCTCCGTCAGCCGGCCGACACCCCTGTTGACCTCGGTTTTTGACCCGGCCCCCATTGGCTGGAGCACAATCCTCGAAAGCGGAAATGGCTCTTGGAAGAACGACTGGAAGCCGGTTCCGGCGGCGGTGGAAAAAAGATTTGGTGCCGGAGTCATCCGGGCATGCCAGGTCAAACTGGCCGGCCGGATAAAAGCCAATCCGGTGGCCGCCATTTTTGCGCGCCGGCTGTTAAACCTCGATTTCCAGACCACGCACAACCTGCGGACGGCCCATGCTGACGAGGCGATGGTCAACGGACACGAGCCAACCAGCAAGGTGAACGGGGCCATCCGCCAGCAGATTAACCGCCTGCAAGTTTAAACTCGTAGCTTGCGCGGAACATGATGTAAAGGTTACCGATGCCAGCGACAAAGACACAAACCAAGGATCTCGTCGTGCCACCACCCAGCCGCATTTCCACAGGCAGGCGTTTTTTGTGGGGGCTCGGCGGAGCCACAGATTTCCTGACCTACAATAGCTTGAATGGATTGATGGATGCCATTTACGTCAATGCCATGGCCTTGGATCCCAAGATTATTGGCCTGGCCCGCAGCATTCCACGCTTGCTCGATCTTGCCACCGATCCCATCTTGGGCCATCTCTCGGACAATACCCGCTCACGCTGGGGCCGCCGCCGTCCATGGATGGCAGTCGGGGCGGTTCTGGCTGCCGTGACAGCCATACTGATGTGGTATCCGCCTTTGAACGGTGGCGCGTGGCTCACGACCGCATATGTGTTGGGAATGTCAATCATTCTCTTCACCCTGGGTTATTCAATGTTCATGATCCCTTACACGGCTCAGGGCTATGAGCTGAGCACTGATTATAATGAACGAACTCATATTTTCCAATGGCGTCTCTATGCTTATGCAGCCATCGGCTTTCTGGGCCCATGGCTCCTCCCCCTGTGTCTTTGGCTGGAAGGGCCCATGGCCAATGTGACCCGCGGTGTGAATGGAGTTCATTGGGTCAGTGTAGGCATTGCATCGGCGATTCTGCTCACCGCTTGCGGCCCGATTTTTGGTTGTCGCGAAAAGAGTGTGCATGCCGCCGAAAAGAAAACGAAATTCTACGCAGCGTTACGGTTCACAATCCGGAACAAGGCTTTCTGGCCGCTGGTTGCCGCAAACTTCCTCGTTAAATTCGGCATGGTTGTCACCATGTGTTTTTTCTACTACGTCATGGTCTATCATGTCAGTGGCGGTGATAACAAGACCGGCACGACCAGACTGGCTATTTTCTATAACTCGATCAATATCGCGATGTTTCTCGCCATGGCATTAATCGTGCGGTTCACAGATCGGATCGGGAAAAAGTCGGCCCTGATGATCTTGATGCTTATGAGTGCCGTCACGTATGCGTCGGTTTGGTTCACCCTGCGCCCCCAGCAGGCTGATTCCATTCTTGGTATTTCCGGTTTCCTACATAATTCCTGCGCGATCCCCTCCATCATCGCCGACATCTGGCCGGCCTTAATTACGGGCGCGTGCATCGGCATCTTCACGAGCCCTATGCCGCTGGTCATGAACTCAATGTTGGCTGATGTCTGTGATGTCGATGAGTTGGCCTGCGGCCAGCAGCGCCAGGCGTTTTACGGTGCGATCTTCGTTACCTGTGACAAATTGGCTATGGCCATGGCAATGTTCCTTCAGGGGTTTCTCGTGTCGGCCTCTGGCTATAACGCAAAACTTGTTACCCAAACGCCGGATACCATGATCTACTGGATGAAAGCATTGCTTTTTACTCAGCCGGTCGGATTCATTCTAGGTTTTTTCTGTGTCCTTGCTTATCCGATTACACGCGCCAAGGCTTTGGAAGTCCGACATCTGCTTGACGCCCGCAATGACACACATGGATCCGGATGATTCCAAACATGAACGCTCGCGAAGCATCTGCAAAGTTTGTGAAATGATTCTTGTAGAGAATTGATTGTGCAAAAACGAAATATGAATCACATGATTAAATACACAGTCATAGCTCTGGCTATGCTGGCGTGCAGGACAGCATCATCTGCACTGGAATTGAAATCGCCAGACGGCAAACTGGTTATCCGATTTGATCTGAAGACCGTTGGCGAATTGAAAGACTGCCCGGTTTACAGCCTCAGTTTTCAGGAACGACCAGTGCTGGCTGACTCGCGGCTCGGTTTGGAATTGAGCGACTGCCCCTTGAACAGCGATTTCCAAATCATCGGGCAGAAAGCCAGCACGGCTGACTCGACTTGGAAGCCTATTCTCGCCGAGCGCCAAACCATCCGCGATCATTTCAACCAGATGGTAGTCGATTTGCAGGAGACGCGTCCGCCGTTGCGCCGTTTGCAACTGACCTTTCGGGCTTACGACGAGGGAGCGGCCTTTTGTTACACCTTGCCCGCGCAGGCTGGATTGACGAATTTTGTCATCACCCGCGAATCAACCCAGTTTGCTTTTATCTGCGACCATACTGCATGGGCCACTTATCAGGCGCAGGGCAACTATGATCCAGACGACGTGCGCCAGAAAGGCCAGCTGCCTTTATGCGGTCCAGTGTTATTGAGTCAGATCCAGCCGGGGGTGGAACGACCGCTAACCGTGCGCATGCACGATGACCTTTATGCGGCGATTACCGAAGCCCGCTTGGTGGATTACGCCCGCATGAAGTTGCGTCCGGCCTCTGGTGCAGCGAACACTCTTGAGGCGTTTCTTGACGCCGAACGCGATGTTAACGGCGAGGTGACGGGACAAACTCCATTCACTTCGTCTTGGCGCGTGGTAATGGTGGCATCGTCTCCGGCAAAATTGCTGGAGCAAAATTATCTTATTCTGAATCTGAATGACCCTTGCGCGCTGGCTGACACGTCCTGGATCAAGCCCGGCAAGGTCATCCGCGAAATGTCGTTGACGACTGTCGGCGGGAAAGCATGCATTGATTTTGCCATGCAACATGGCTTGCAGTTCATTGAGTATGATGCGGGTTGGTATGGTTCTGAAAACGACACCAATGCCGATGCCCGCAAGGTGCATCTGGATCCACGCCGCAACCCCAACCCCGATTCGCTGAACCTGCACGAAGTTATTGATTACGGAAACACCAAGGGTATCGGCGTGATTCTTTACGTGAACCATGAGGCGCTAGAACAACAGTTGGACGAGATTCTCCCACTCTACGAGCAGTGGGGCGTCAAGGGCGTGAAGTATGGTTTCGTCAACGTCGGCAGCCAGCACTGGACCGCCTGGCTGCATGAAGCCATCCGCAAGGCAGCGGCACACAAGCTGATGGTGGACATCCACGACGAGTTTCGCAGCACTGGTTACCAGCGGACATATCCCAACTTGATCACGGTGGAGGGCATACGTGGCAACGAGGAGTTTCCCACACCGGTGCATAATGCCACGCTGCCCTTCACACGCTTTTTGACCGGGCCGGCAGATTACACTTTTTGTTGGAGAGACGCACGCCTGAAAGTTACCCAAGCGCATCAACTGGCCATCTCAACGATATTCTTCAGTCCGTGGCAGTTTCTTTTCTGGTATGACAAACCGGCCAGCCTGAACGACGAACCGGCATTCGATTATTGGAAACATTTGCCAACAACTTGGGATGAAACTCGTGTGTTACAAGGCGAAATTGGGGGCCGGGTCGTTGTTGCGCGACGCAAGGGCGCAGAATGGTTTGTCGGCGCGATTTCACCAAGCGGAGGTAAAGTGCAAATTCCATTGGCGTTTCTAGAACCGGGCAAGGAGTTCACCGCCGAGATTTATTTCGACAAGCCCGATGCCAAAGGTGTCCAGATCGAAGAACGGGCCGTGAATTCTAAATCTGTTCTGGATACAGACATGCTTTCCAATGGCGGAATTGCGGTCCGGTTCATTCCAACCCGTAAAGCAACCAAGTGATCTCTTCTGAGATTAATATGTAGTAGTTGAGTAATAAAAACTCACGGCTTCTAATGAGCCTAAAATTGGATTAATTTTGATGCACCGCTTTACCGACGTGCCCTAAAGTGAAGTGGTCTTTTGATTGCTGTTCTGCAAGATTTCTCTTTCGCCGATTTCTGAAAATAGGTTACCCACTGCAAAACCGCACGTTGGCGGGGATCAGTGTAATCGCCGACAGTCATTTGAATCGTCGAATGCCGAATCGCACTGACTCTCGCGCCATTCGTTTCGACTTTCTCGCGCTGATAAATTCGATGAATCGATTTCGAGGAGTAATTAACCAGACGTATGTCTCGTCACAATTTCGACCCGTCTAACTGGTGCAATTTTGTTTCCAACTGCCCAACCGTTCTGCTGACTGCTTGCAGCTTTTCAATAATGCCGGTGCGTTCGTTTTTCATCAAGTTGATGAATTGGTCTTTAACTTGGTTGGCGATTTCTAAATTCTGAATCTCCCGTTCCAAATCCTGAATTCTTCGCTCATCCGCCGCGCTTGTGCTGGAGCGCGGATGTTTCACAGGTTCCGCATGGCTTCTGAATGATTCCGAATCGGACGCCTCCGGTGATTTCTTTATCCGTTGGATTTCCTCTTGAATTGCAGCTTCCACACTCTGCGGCGTGATGTAATATTTGTGCTCGTTTGGATCGTAATAACAATCTAAGTACTTCGTAAAATAAATCCATTTGCAAAATGTTGTTTCAGAAGTACGACTTTGAATGGTTAAGAAACACATTGATTTAAGCGCAACGGACCGGAAATATTTGGCAGGACTAACGGACAAAGGACAGCTCCGCTCGCGTGTCTTCAGGCGCTCCACAGGATTGCTGGAACTGGATCGTGGCAAGAGCCTTGAAGCTGCGGCCACCACCTTGGGGGTGTCCCGTGTCACCGTGGCCCGTTGGCGGGACGGCTACAGGCAGAAGGGTTTGAAGTGCCTGGAGGATGCTCCGCGCTCCGGGCGACCCATCAAAATAGACGGTCATTGCCCGGGTTCTCACCGACTTTGTGCCTTTGTCGAAGTTGATGGCGGAGCAGATCACTGGCTTAAGAAGCTGGGCCAAAGGTCGAGCCCGGCCCGCCACCTCACCGCAGCCAGAGCAAACGCATCGCAAGCTTGCGGTGTGAGCTGAAGAAAAGAACGCAGCCGAACCGGGCGTCCAGAAAGAGTTTGCCCCAAGCAGACTCTTTTTTTACCTATCAAACATAATAGATTGGCTTTCCGAGCAAGGCTTGAAATCAAAGCAAAAGATCAATCGGTTCAGGGACCGTATGGACTTCCACGTCCGCCGAAATCTCCTTTCCGGCGTAAGCGGTATACCAACCGCCTCTTGACAGAGGAGCCGAGAGGTTAGTCGCTACTGTCGGCGGGTCATCACGGCCAAGGCTACCTTGTTCTCCGCTTTGTGCGTAGGTGGTCCAATTGCTGCCGTGATCATTAGTGGTCATGCCCGTATGCGGGTTACTGTACTGTTTATAAAACGGACAGAAGCAATTAAGGGTTGGTGGTCATGCCGTCCCTACCCTCGTGGGCGGCGGCTAGAAACTTATTCCAGCGGCGTTTCCCCTCATCAAGAAGGGCGACAAACTTTGTTTGCGGCCCTTCGCCGCCAAATCGAGCGGCTAACGTATGCCACCGTTGTGCATCAAATGGCTGACTCATCTCGCGATTCGAGATAACTCCTGCCCGCGAAACTTCCTGCTTAAGCTGGTCATATTCTGGCGTATTTTTGGGTTGCACGCGTTGGACGATGAGCTGTAGCAACCCAATGCAGCCGAATGCCAAAAGCGCGACTCCATACGCTATCCAGATTGCTGGATTTTGGCTGCTTTCGGACTCATTATCATAGGTATACTCGGGTGCGAAGAGCGCAATTCCAAACGCCACCACACCGGCGATAATTGCAAAGACCAAGAATCCTTTCTGGATGGACTTGAGCCGCCGATAGGAACTTGAGTAGGAGATGGGAAAGCGTGTTAACCTGACCTTCAAGTTAACGAATTCGGTGTAGTGGCTTCTACGGAGGTCGTTTTGCTGCGCCAGCATGATCAGCTCGTTCAAGGCTGGAAGATCTTCGGCAAACTTGAGACAGAAACTCACCTCCTCCTCAAACTCCTTACCGACCCGTGGACTCGCTTTTTGGAGAAGCTCATTTAACCGTTTAATCGACAGTTTGGCGCGGTCAATGTCTTGCCAGTCCTCGAAAACCGCTGGGTGAAAATTCAAGGAGGCAAACTGCCACTGGACGATGCGGCTGGTGGTGTACGCTGCCTGCGGAGCAGTCTCCAGCACTTCCAGGGCGGCGTCTAGTTTGGCATCCTGCACGATTAAAAGTTCCCGCCAGCGGCGAAGCATGGCGGAGCGTTGTTCCCGTTTATCCTCCAACTGGGCCATTGATCCAAGTTGGCCCTTAATCCCAGAGAGCTGAGCTGTTTGGATGACGTCCGCCCCGGTGTTTACGTAGTCAAGCCAGTCTCTTTCTTTTGCCATACGCTACCTTCGATGCCTGAAGTTGTTTGGTGTGGGGAAACCTCTGGTGTTTGGAAAAGAGACAGCGCGGAGTGTGAATCCCTAGCCATAGCACCAAATATTTCTTCCGTTATCGGAAGAATACTTACCTTGCGAATCCCTACTGTCAAGGCTGCAAACCATGCCAGCTTTGCAAAACATCATTGGGCCAGTCGTCCGGAGAATCCGCTACCAGCGCGGCTGGACGCAGGCCATGCTGACTGCCCGGTGTGCCCAGGCCGGTTGGGATGTACACGAAAGCACCATTGGGAAAATTGAGGCTCAATATCGATGCGTAACAGATCGCGAGATTGTGGTGCTCGCCCAGGCGTTGGGAATCAAGGTGCAGGACCTGTTCCCGATTGACCCGAAAGTCAAAAAATCAAAATGACATTTTCTTAGCCAATAAAACGCATCGCGGCCTCTGGCGTTGGAAACTCGGTTCTCAGCGCCCGAATCAACACGGGCGGACGTGCCGTAGCCGCCATAGAGGCGTTTCGAGGCCATGAGGCTGAGAGCCAGTTGCCGGCCAATTCAGATTTGTTTAGCGCAGTGTCCCATATGTTGCCCATCAAACCCGGCCTGCCAAGGCCGCGCAACGTCTCCTGATCTCCTCCCGCAATGTTAGCGCATTCCCCAAGCGGCTTTCAATACCGGGTGGTCCTCCTGCTCTCGCCCAATTAGGGGGAATTTGCACCTGCGGCTCAGGCGCAACCTCCAGCCCTAATGGATGCCGCTTTGCCCAATATATAGACGAGAGCTTTGTTTTCAATTCAGAGTTCTCATCCATTTGATTACCCAAACAGGTTTTGCTCTCTTCGATCTGCTGCCTTGTGCTTTCCATCGTAGCCTGATTCTCGGCAATTTTTGACCTGATCACGGATTCCTGAAGAGCCAAGCGCTCAGTGGCTGCGGAGAGAATGGCACGCACCATCAGTTGCTTGGAATCCTTCGCTGATAATGCTTTGAGCTCTCCGTTCGACAAGCGCAGGTAGTCGATTGGGTCCGCATAAGGACCCATTGATTTCTCGGACAACTGCGGTTGGATTGGGCTGACAAGCTCATGCGTCCCATGCCGGGCTGAGTGGATTGGTGACCGGTCGAGCACGCCTTGCTTTAATAGGCGCTCCAAATAGTGAGCAATGACTGTATTTTTTTGCCGCGTTATTTCCGCGATTTGATAAGCATTATGAAAGCGCTTGCCTCCGCGGGCGCGAGACTCAATTGCTGCAAGTACCGCCGCAGCCTGGCGGTCGCCCTCACACAGCTCCAGCGCTCGCCCAAAAACTGCGCAGAGCATTGCCACCAATTGTTCCGCCTCCTCCTTTTGCCTACCTTCAGCGACAAAACGCAATATCACGTCCTCTATTGGCGGAGTACGTTTGAAGCGTCTGAACTTTTTGAACAAGAGGCTCAAACCACTAGGCTCGTTACCCTCCTCGGTTTGCGTCTGCCCTAGAGAGTCCTCCGGTTCTCCAACGTCCGGCGCACGTTTGTAACAAATGCGTCTTGGCGGCAGGACTTCTTCTGGGGTCTGGTCCGAAGGGAACGCGGGGTCATTTTTGACTTGTTCCAATTCGTGTCCCGATATCAGGACACTGTGAATTGGATCAGTTCCGCTAGCAGGTTCGCATTTTATGGCCTCAGCCATGATGCCGCACTGGTTGGCTTCTACCACTGGCTCGTTTATTGTGATTGTCTCTGTTTTCATTTAATTATCGTATTTGGTTTCGTTCACGCTGAGCGACTACGTAAGCAACCCTAGGATTGGGCCATGCACTCACTGTGGCCTAACTTTTCGTCGCCGGACCGACCTGCAGCTTGCGCCGCTACCATTGGCCCTTCTAGATTTGACTACGCGGTCACAGGTCAAGAACAGAATCCGTCATATTATGGTGGAAAGGCAGGTATCATACGGTCGAAACGCATACATTGCACTGGGAGCGTCAACTTTAAATTTTACCGCCGCTACGACTTTCGCCAATGGTGCCGGCCGCTTTATGCCCCTTTTGGATGCAGTCCCATTACCCGAAAATGTGGTGACAACTATCAGCCATGTTCCGCCGGGAGCGGCCTAGATCAAAATGTTATGTAGAAGCCGCGAATGGATCCAATCCATATGCCACCCCGCTTTCGAAGCATTTGAAGTCTAAAGGTTAAAAGCCCACGTAATGTGGTCGAATCCAGCTAATATGCAGATTACTGGGGGCAAATGATCAGGCAGCGTAACTAATGTATATGGGTATCTCCATCGTTATCGCTCCGTCCGATGCACCACAAGTTCCGGCCACCTGCCCGCAGGCCGTGCCCAGAATCCATCTTGATCCCATGGATCTGGAAATAATTCGAATCATCGGCACAAGCGGACAATACGGGATGCATATATGGAAAGCATTAGATTTGGTTGCCACGGCCCAGAATCCGATTTGCCGCGCTGAGCGTCGGTCAATCCGCTTAAATGTTTGGGAGCATTTGCGTACACTTTTGCGCACCCGATTGGTATTTCGTCATCAGCGTAAATTCGTAACTTTGACCAATTTGCCCAAACTAACTGTTACTCGGCGACGACGCTCACGGGCTGGCAGTACAATTAAACAGGCAACGATCTCAAAGCGCCCAATATCCAGTAACCACCTCAACTCCATCTGGTCAGAGCAAATGGCGGCTGCATCGCCTGCCACAGCAATGGCCTGCAAAACCAAAAGCGCTGTTTGTGTAGTAGCCACTTCGAAACCAACGGACTTAACACCAAGTAAAATTGAGCCCGTGCCCTTGGCAACGATGGGGGATCAGCAAAAAGCGATTTATAAAGCCGCTCAGTCAATAGCCAGATTGCCACGCAGACGCAAAACGAAATGGTCTGGTTTCATCGGTCGCGTTCGCAGCTTTCGCGACATGGTGGTTCGCTTGCCCACTGGCGAACAGGTATATGTCTATGGCACGTTACGGGGTAAAATAATCTACACGCGCGACCGGGGAATTCTTGAGGACGGGCCCAACGGTGTGGGGGTGCGCTGGGACGTTGTTTCTGCTGGCGAGGTAAAAATCGTAAAAAACTGGAATGCTATATTACTGGGCTCATTAAAAAGAGGGCGTCGCGAATGTCCTTCTGTGCTTAAGGCGGAAGCGGCTCGCAACAACGGCCGCAAACCCGTCTCCGCCGGTCATCGACCGCGTGGCCGACCACGTAAAAACAGGACCGGCCAACTCAAAACTTGAAAGGAGGCCTTTATATGACCTTTCGGATTACTCCACGGGTTGCAGCAATGCAACAATGCTGCTCCGCAGCCGCTTCGCCCACTCCTCATTCGGGCACTTCGCAACCTCTTCCAGCACCACCTCTGCAACACGACGGCAGGATGCCTTATGAGCCGCAAAGGAATAAGCGGGCGACAAATTTAGGTTCTTAGGCTCGTCGCCTGAATCTGGAGTATTTTTAAAATAACTCGGCCTCAGCGCTTTCGCCAGCGACTTGGCCTCGGACAAGGTCATCCTTGGGGACACCTCATGGTTGGCTATTGCCCGATTAAAGGTTAACTCATCCACGGCCGAGAGCGCGTACAGTGAATTTAAGGCTGGCGGCAAAATCGCATAGTTATTCGCTTTTGATATGACTGGGTGACTGGAAATCTTCATGAGCATTTGAGCCGTCCGTTGATCGATCCGCAACATTTTGGGCGCAAACAACGTGTTAAATTTGCCATGCCCGAGTTGTCGTTTAGCTGCCAGCAGATCCTGGCCAGCTTTGATAAATGCCTCCACTCCTGCCATGAGATGTCCGTTGATTTGGACCGCCCAGAACTCTGGTTTTTTGTCATCCGGCAGCATAACCGGCCCTGAATCGGCTGCCTGCGGCAAAATGCTGTCGGTTGCCAGATTCGGTGAAATCGACCGACTATTCGGTTGGTCTTTCTGGTGGCGTGTCCGTGTCGCATTGCATGCGGGAACAATTTCACCACTTTGAACATCGTGCATAACCGAGAGGTCGAGTTGCAGAACGTCTGTGCAAAACTCGATGAAGCTCTCTGCGGCCGCACGGAAGGTCTTGTGCCCGCGAATCCATTGGAGGTGTTGGGTAGCTGCCGGTGCATCGGGAGCTTTGATTATTTCGGCACAACGCTGTCGCAAATCGGCTAAATCAGCGTCAGTAATGTATTTTAAGGTAAATGGTCGCCGCTGTGTAACAGCGGTATCCAGTCGCCCCATTGGGGAAGCGGTATCTTGTTCGGTGCCACCAACCGGCTTTTTGGCGGTCAGATGGGCTTGCACGGCGGTTTTTGACGGAATAATTCGACATTTTGTGTCCATTTCCTCCAAGAACCAAAAAATATAAAAATCGGGACTTGGTTGGCACAATTATTCGATAAATTCGTTGTCCGCAGTCGCCAATGCCTCCTGTGCCCCCACTATCGGCATTATTTGACAGCTCTTGCCCTGCGGTTTGCCTCGGTTTTTGCATGATTTTCGCGCCAAAGTCGGTGCCGTTCGCACTCGGTAAGGATGCTGCGGGCGCCAAATTTATGGTTTCCCCGCACATAGCGCCGTCGCAGCATATACGTGTGATCCCCTAGAATTGGCGCTAATCGGATTTTTTTGAAGACTAGGCGGCTACGCTGCGGGTATAGGAGCAATTCATCAAAAAACCGCTTAAAATTGCAGTCGGTCCGGCGGAGGCCCGGAAAGCGGTCATACACCGATGCCACGGCCTCAACAATATTAACCGTCTTCTGCATGTATTTTACCCACCGGCGCAAGTCATCTGGCGTTGGGATTACTGCCACGGTTACATCGGCGTAAATTCCCGGACAGGACTGTGCCAGCAGTGTATCGACCTCCGCCTTCACGAATTCTGCCATTTTTTGAGCGTCGTGTTCGGATAAAGAACTACCGACTGCGTGCCAATGCTGATGGGAAGTATACGGCAGAAATTTGATATTGTTTTCGATTTTGGCGCGAATGCCGTCCAACCACCCGTTTTTGACCAGTTTGCCGAAAACAGACTGCCCCGCCCCCAAAAACTGGCGAATGGCCGTTTCCACCGGCCAGTCTCCATAATCTTCGGCTTCAAACGGGTCAGGGTACCCAAATATCCGTCCCCGGTGGGATCCTCGATAAATCATTGAGTTAGGGTTCTCGAATTCCCAGTCCGCCGGCACGATGGTGTGGCTAACAGCTCCGGAATTAGCACGGTTGGTTCGCGGCGCCAGAGTGAATGCAAACCAATTCCCACCCCGATTAAAGGCCGCTGCGTCATAAGCCGCATAGAGGGTTTTAAGGCCATCGGAAATATTGAGGTAGTTACATAACTCGCAATGCTCGCCATCCTGGCACCGACGCTTGTATTCAAATTTTCCCCGCTTAATTTTGGGGTAAAGTCCGCACTCAAGCACTGATTCAACCCAGTTATCGAGGTCAAGCTCGGCATCATCGGGCATGCGCCAGAGGTGCGCGATAATGCTCAATGATTTGTCAATCGGGATGCCATTTTTGTGGACCGCAACATTGAAATAGTCTTTTTTGCCTTTGCGAGTCGTCCAGTGGATTTTTGCGTGAACTTTTTTGATTCGCTCTCTCAACCATTCTGGTAACTCCTCCCGATTCCTAAACAGTGTCTCCAAGTCATCGATGCGGATATCATCCAAATCCACCACGACATGCGGTTCGGCAGCAGCCAAATCAGCTTGGGCCGCGTGATGGTCAATCTGTTTATACACACAGGCGACCCTTGCTTTGGCCGCTGCAACGCGGCTTGTGGGCGTACTTTTCGCCATTTCATCAATCGCTTGCTTAGTGCGCCTCCGGTGTCGTTCTGCCTCTTTGCGCTCGATGGATTTAAGGTATGCTTTTTCCTTTCTTAGCCGGAGCAGTATCTGGGGCGGAATAAGGAGTTTGGAATCTGGATGTGCCTTCATACGCGGTTAGCCATGCGAAGCATGAATGCGGCGTCCGTTATGCGCACGGAACCGTGGACGGCAGGCTGGTGTGTGTTCTCCACCCTTACGATATAGCTGGCGGGAAATTTTGTGGAATAATTGAGATTCGCGACCGCACCAACGTTCACGTCGATAACCGGCTTTTTGGTACGCGGATAGTGTTTTATATTACCCGGCACATCGGATAATGAAGTTTTCATGATTTTGTAGTTAAATTGCTGGATCGTATTCTGGGCACCGGATCTTGCGTCGTCAGGTGCACCCGCCTTTTTAAGAACAGAGTCATGGACGAAATGGCAGAGACAATTCAGACCACCGTGATCGAGCAATTTGGGATTAATTTCTTTGGAAGCTGCCTGGCCGGGAAATTGACAAGTATTTTGGACCGGCGGGCAGGATCCTCTGTAATCGGTTGGATATTGGCAAGAAGCTGGTATGCATTGGCATACAGCGAATATTTAACTTCGCAATGGGGACATTATGCCGATAGATGCAGAAAGAATTATGAAATTATTATTTTTAGCCCACTTTTATTTAATAATAGCCCCTCAGCGGGCGCATCTCGATTGCGTCAACTCGATTATTTAATACCGACCAGCTGGAATAAAATTAAAAATAAAGTAATACCCTACCCCACATTTTTCCCAGAATTCTGTTCTTCAGGGCATGGCAATCAACCATGATTTTGTAAACAACGGACAACAGTGCCTGCATGCTTTGCGGCTGCCAGCACGAGTTAGTGGGCGAGAGGCGGCAGTGCTTTTGGGTTTTAGTGAACATGATCTGCCGATATTGGTCAGGGCCCATTTGCTCAAGCCCTTGGGCCAACCCGGCCCCAACTCGCCAAAACATTACGCCTCCATCGAATTATTACAGCACGCGCAGGACGTAAAATGGCTGCACCGCGCGACGGAAATTGTCGCCAAGAACTGGCAAAAGCGGAATGCCCGCAGGCGTCAGGAGCAGGCCTTACTACCCGGCCAATAGAAATGAACCTCGGGATCCAAAGTCAAAACACGACCAGGCATTATTTTCCCAGAATCACGTTATGACTCCCGCCGCACCGCACGAAAATATAAATACGCAATGAATCCGTCCCGCGCGCTGCTCCAACACAGTGAGTTCACCCGCCCGGATGGGTATTCCTGATTTTGCGAGCACTTGCCTGATTTGTCGCCCCGCGCGCTTATTGTCATCGGCCAGGTCAAACGAGCCGCGAGTGAGCCAGGCGCTCCAAATCGGGTGGACCTCTTCCCGCTCAATTCGCGTGACACCAAAACCCGATTCCAACAGCACTCGTTTGATTCGGTGATGCCAATAATCATCACCCGTGAGCATATCCAACAGCGCACGCTTCAATGCCTTGGGCTCCCGGATGTCCTCGCTTAAGGATTGGGAAACTGACGAAGTGCGCCGAGCGCCCAAACTGGGGCGCGTTGGGTCATGGCTTGGGACTCGAGAAATATGACATTTCTTTTTCATTTTGATCCTCCCCGTTGCCGAATTATTTCCACCCCTTGCTGCCAGTACGTTTCCGCTAACTCGCAACTGCTGCATCGACTTGCGGGTTTGTCCGAACGGCCAAGGGGATGACCTTGTTTTCGTACTGATCCAATGGGGGACAGATCACCTTAGCCCGGCGAGCATAGGACTGATGTACCGCGCGCGAATTATGGCCCAAGGCGGCTTGTGCCCACCGCTCTGGGTACCCGGCTGTGCTTGCCCTTTCGGCCCAGGAGTAACGGAAGCTATGCAGACTTATCCCGGCGATCCCCAGCAAACGGCACCGCCGGCTAAACTCAGCGGCCCGCGCCGAATCCGTGCTGTTGCTCAAACTCGGAAATAACCGGCCTTGCGCAGGCAGTTGAGAAAGAATGGCCTCCAGTCCTGCACCAATCGTCATGCAGGCCGGTTCACTTCCTTCCGCCAGCTTTTGCCGCCGGTAAACGATGGTCCTGGTGTTCCAATCGATGTTGTCTGCAGTTAAATTCGCGGTGTCCGTTTGGGCGGCGCCCAGTTCCCAGAGCAGCCCATAATACAGGCGCCGCTCCACGTTGGTTTCAGCGGCAATAATCCGCTGGTACTCGAGCAGCGTCACCGCCCGCTTGGGCTTGGGCTTGAACTTGGGCCAGAGCTTAGGGGGCAGGATTTGCCAGGCAAGCCAGCCCAAGCCCAAAGCTAGGTTGTGCAGTCGTCGTAAATAATTATTGGTGGCACTTGCCCCCGTTGCCAGGACGGTTTTGAAATCTTCACTCGTCGTCTCCATCAACGTTTTGTTCCGGATCGGGTCATACACGCGGCTCTGCATCTCGCGCCGACAGCGGTGTTGACTTGATTCCCGTCCGTGCGTGGCCAGATCGGCCATCACTTCGGCCCAAGTACGAGTGATGAGTTTGGGATCGTGTGCTGAGAGATAAGTTTTGCCCAAAGCCAGGTTGAGCATCGGCATCCGGGCGGCTTCATTTCGGGCGTGCAACAGACGCGCAGCCTCCTTGGGCTCGCGTGTGCGCAGTGAGATCTGTTTTCGGTTTTGGGTATCCTCAATGCAATAAATGCCCTGCCGCCGATAGAGCCGGTAACGATTATTCATAACGTCTTTCCGTGAGGGTAAAAGACGCGAGACACTATGCGTAAGGGAGCACTGGGTGAGTAGGATCAGCGCTCGCGCGAATTGTGGCGGAACAATGGCCGCATTTTGCGCTTACTGACACTTTCACTGACAGTGGGGTCTCTTGACGACTACCGGAAGGAGCTACGCTGTTGAGGAACAACAGCTTACAAAGTGGCTCCAAAGGTAGGACTCGAACCTACAACCGATCGGTTAACAGCCGATTGCTCTACCATTGAGCTACTTTGGATACCAAAGGATTGGCAATTTACAAAGCGCAGGCCTATGCGTCAACTGATTTTACCCCCGTTCAGGCCCGCTGGCAACGGGGACAGTAAAAAGTGCTCCGGGCGGCTTGGAAAAGGCGTCGGATGGAGGTTCGGCAGTTTTGGCACGGTTGGCCACGGCGGTCGTAAACGAGGAGGCGTTCCTGGTAAAACTCGGATTCGTTGCCCGTGCTGCCGTAGTAAAAGAGCCCGTCACGGCCTCTGGTTCCAGCAAAATCGAGCGGAACGGTGCTGCCGGCTTGAATGGCTTCGGCAAGGACTTCGCGAATGGTCCGCCAAAGCAGTTTCACCTGTGCCATTGTCAATCCCCGGGAGGCGAGTTTGGGGGAAACGCGGGCGCGAAACAGGGATTCACTCGCGTAAATGTTCCCCACGCCGGTGACCAGCGTTTGATCGAGCAGTTTGACTTTGATGGATTGGGCAGAACGTTTTAAAGCGGCTGCAAAATACTTAACTGTGAAATCCGAGCCCAGGGGTTCGGGCCCGAGTCGGGCGAGGCTGCTGGTATCAAGGGTGAACCGGCCAAAATATCGGGTGTCCTCATAAACAAGATTGTGCCGGCCCAGACCCAACACCACGGCGGCATGCTTCGGCAAAGATTCTTTCTGCGGGAGCAGATACATGCGGCCGGTCATGCCAAGGTGCCCGACGAGAAGGATTGGTGCGCGTCCGCGACGGTGCGGCGGGCGAAGGTTGAAGAGGAGATATTTGCCGCGACGAATCAACCCGGTGAAAGTTGCACCTTGGAGGGTTCTAACCAGTTGACTCTCGGATGTGGGGGAAATGACTTTGGCGCGATGAACCTGAATGCCGCGAATGGTTTTGTTTTTTAGCAATGGCGCCAAATGGCGAACCAGAATTTCAACTTCGGGTAATTCAGGCATGGTGAATGTTAAATATCAGTTTTAAAATAAGACCGGATCCGGGGCTCAAAGCTACAATCCGCTTCAAGCATGCGCCGGCAGTAGTGCCATTACTTCGTTATCCGTGGTTTGAGGGAAATTCAGGTAGTATTGGCCGACAGCCATAAACCCGGGGTCGATAAGTAAAGCTATGACTTCATCGGCAACGCGGGCAAGACGATCGACTGCGTCGGGAGAAGCAACGGGGACGGCAACCATCACAGCTGCGGCATTCTGTTGTTTCACGGACGTGACGGCGGCTTCCATGGTGGCACCGGTGGCCAGGCCATCGTCAACGAGAAGGACGCGCTTATGTGCGAGGTCGGGCAGGCCGGCGGGATGGAATTTGGCCTGATAATCATGCAGCCGTTCGGTCTCTTCTGCAATGACTTCATCAAGTTCACTGCGATTAACACGGTGATTTGCCAAGGCGGCATCATCGAGCAAAACTACACCTGGCTCGGCTAAAGCACCGACGGCAAACTCGCGCTGCTGAGGATGTCCAATTTTGCGCACGACGAGAACATCAAAGGGACGATTAAGAATGTGAGCGACTTCGGCAGCCACAACCGCACCGCCACGCGGCAAACCCAGAACAACGTCCGCTTCCACGCCACGTGCGGCCAGGTACCGTCCGAGTTCCTTTCCGGCTTCTTCACGAGATAGAAAGACCATAAGAAAAAATGGCTCCTTTTTTGGCAAAAAGCAATGGCGCGCATGGTGCGCAAATAAACTCCAAAAACCCAAAAAGAACCCCAAAGCTGCGCACTACCGGAGCCGGTTCACGAGTGCCTCAGGCGGTAACTAGTGTGCCGACTTTCTCACCGAGAACGACGCGCTTCAGGTTGTGCGGATGAAAGAAATCAAACACAACAATGGGCATTTTGTTATCCATACAGAGGGAAAATGCCGTGGAATCCATCACCTTAAGCTGTTTCTGCAATGCTTCCAGATAGGTGATTTGCAGATAACGTTTTGCCTTTGGATTCTTCTTGGGATCGCTGTCGTAAATGCCGTCCACCTTCGTTGCCTTAAGAATGACTTCAGCGCCAATTTCATTGGCGCGCAGGGCGGCGGCGGTATCCGTCGAAAAATAGGGATTGCCCGTGCCACCGCCAAAAATCACCACCCTGCCCTTTTCCAAGTGACGAACTGCGCGACGGCGGATAAAGGTTTCGGCGACCTGCGCCATGGTGATGGCGGTTTGCACACGCGTGGCGACGCCCAGTTTTTCCAGCGCATCCTGAAGGGCGAGCGAGTTAATGATGGTGGCGAGCATACCCATATAATCGCCCGTGGCGCGCTCAATGCCCCGCTCGCTGCCGGCCAATCCACGGAAAATGTTGCCGCCGCCAATGACGACAACAATTTCAACACCCAGTTCCCGGACTTCGCCGATTTGTTGGGCCATGTCATGGACCGCCTCTGGGGAAATGCTCACGCCCGAAGCACCGCCCAGAGCTTCCCCGCTCAGTTTGAGCAGAATCCGGCGGTACTTGGGTTTGTTGGATTTTTTCATAGTAAATGCCTTACCCGCGAACTTGCGGAGCGTTTTTAACAATCGGAACGGTAGACGTCAAATCAATCCATCAACCATGAAACGTCAGCTGCGATGCGTGATGGTTTGTGCCTTACACGGCCGTAATCTGAGTTCCTTGGGCGGAAGCCATGCGCCACTGCCCCTGCTGCTGGACATAAACATGAGTGTAACGACTTTTGGTGGCAAACGGCGTTTCCCCGAACCGCCCCTTCATTTGCGTGCGACCTGTGATCACGGCGGTGGATTGATACAATCGTACGCGAGATTCGACGACTTCAATGGCTTCAAATTTGAGCTGTCTTGGCCCAATGACCGCAAGCAATGAGACCTTATTGATTTCCGATCCGCTCAGCACGTCAACCAGGATAAAATCTTCCGTCAAAACCCGGTCCAGAGTTTCCGCGTTACCCTCAAGTAATGCAGCAAAGAACAAACGCTCAGTCATCAGTGGATCCAATTCATTTTTCACGGGGCAGAATATACCGCAAAGCACAAAAAAGTATTAAATTTTTTGTAAATTCCACTGCGGGTGTACCGGGTCTTTGAAAACAAAAAAGGCGTCCGAAACGGACGCCTTGAATTGAAGCTGTGGGTCAGATTTACGCAGCGGGGGCTTCGCCCACCTGAAAGCGAACAAAACTGCGGATGGTGATTTCATCACCCAACTGCTTGGCAACGGAAGCGACGTGTTCCTTGACGGTGACCTCGGAATTCTTCTTCACAAAGCCCTGGTCCACGAGGCAGTAGCCTTGATAAAATTTCTCCAGTTTGCCTTCCACAATCTTCGCGATGGCCTGTGGGGGTTTGTTCTTCACCTGTTCGGCGGCGATTTCCTTTTCCTTGGCCAGCAGCGCCGGATCCACCTGCTCGCGGGAAACCACAAAAGGATGGCCCGCGGCGATTTGCAAAGTGATGTCGCGAACGAGTTGCTTGAAGTCTTCATGGGCGACAGTGGTATCCTTGCCCGCGCCGACTTCCACGAGGACGCCAACTTTGGCGCCAGTGTGAATGTAGGCGGCCACCAGACCGCTGCCGCTGACTTCCAAACGATGAAAGCGCGGGATCTGGATGTTCTCGCCGATTTTGGCAACCTGCGCCGTGCGCACGGCTTCGAGGTCGGCCTTGGGGTTGGCGAGGAGGGTGCGCGCGACATCATCACAAAAAGCGCGAAATCCTTCGTTGCGAGCCACGAAATCGGTTTCACAATTGATTTCAACGAGAATTCCAGCACGAGCGCCAGATTGAATGCTCTGGGCAATCACACCTTCGTTGGCGTCGCGGGAAGCCTTCTTGGCGGCGGAGGCAGCGCCTTTTTTACGGAGGATGTCCACGGCGCCGTCGAGTTCGCCATTGGATTCACCGAGCGCCTTCTTGCAATCCATCAGACCGGCGCCGGTCATTTCTCTTAATTTGCCAACTGTGGCAGCGGTAATTTCAGCCATAAATAAATTTAGTTCGTTTTGAGTGTTGGAGCAATAAAAGCGAAACGCGGCGCGGGCGTTGTGGCCAGCACCGCGTTCCAGTTGAGAATAGTTATGCCTGAAGCGTGGCCAATTGCTCCGGGGTGGCCGGAGCGGGTTCCGCGGGAGCCGGGGCGGGCTCGGCTGCAGCCTGTGCCGCTTCGCTCTCGATCTGCTTCCGGCGAGCGAATTTAGCCTCAAACTCGGCATGGGCCTGCGTAACGGTTTGGCCAACTGTCGCCAAAATCATGCGCACGGACCGGATGGCGTCGTCGTTGCCGGCGATCGGATAAGTCACCAGATCGGGATCGCAATTCGTGTCCACAATTGCTACGACGGGGATTTTCAGGCGGCGGGCTTCGGCAATGGCGTTATGCTCGCGCTTAATGTCCACGACGAACATGGCCGCCGGATATTTTTCCATCGCGCGGATGCCATCAAAATATTTGTAAAGACGGGCGGCTTCACGACGCAGGACTGACTGCTCCTGTTTGACGTATTCGTTGATGGTGCCGTCGGCTTCCATCTTCTCAATGTGCTTGAGGCGGGCGATGGATTTCTTAACGGTCTGGAAATTGGTAAGCGTGCCACCAAGCCAGCGTTCGGTAACATAGAACTGGCCGCAATCCTTCGCGGTTTGCTTGACGGCTTCCTGGGCCTGCTTCTTAGTGCCGACAAACAGCACGCGTCCACCTTTGATAACAGTGGTGGAGAGAAACTCACAGGCGGCCTCAAGGCTCGCGAGAGTTTTGCTCAAATCGATGATGTGAATACCATTGCGGGCGTCAAAGATGAAAGGCTTCATCTTGGGATTCCACCGCTTGGTTTGATGTCCGAAATGGACGCCGGCTTCCAACAATTCTTTTACGCCAATACTAAGCACAATTTTCCTTTGGTTAAGAGCCCGCCGACATTCGACGAACCATCCCGCGGAACACGAGATTGATTTGATGTTATTTTGGCCACCCTCACTCGCACGAGCGCGGGCAGTTTAAGGCCGTTTACCCCTCACGACGACCATTCGGTCCCTGCAAAAGGCTGGTCAAGGTAACAAAACCTTCGCCACTAGCAATCCCTATTTTAACATCCGACACCCCTCCAGTCCACCCCGTCTGCCAAGTCCATCCCATCTATTCCCCTCCATGGCTATGCGCTAGCACCATCAACCCACCAATTTAAGTCATAAATCGTTGTTATCAAACAACATAGCACAAAATTCCCATTTCCACACCGCAAATCCATGCCCCAAAAGGGTTTGACTGGATTTCCCCATCATCCTCGGCGTCAATTCTTTCCCCTGTTTGCTAAGTGCCAGGCGTCAGCCCCTTCATCGCTGATTTCAACCTCGGTTTCCGGGTGGTTCTCTCTGCCAGTAAATTCCAACCGGGCAATGCCCGTTAAATCAAAATTTCAGACACCGTAATAGGGATTATAAAAACGCACTATGCGTTTCACTTCCCTTCCCATCCTGTTTCCATCCTGTTTCCATCCTGTTTCCATCCTGTGTAATCCCCTGCCGTCATCGTCTTCGTCCTTCCCCATTGACATATACGGGAGCCCCCGTGCGAGCGCCAGCAAGTGCAGCAGGATAAACAGCGGAACAAAAAAGGTTGGGACCATGGAGAGCGGGAATTGACTCATAAGCAGCGTGGTGGGTCCGGCGCCGGCCAGAATCCCAAACGAACTTGCGGAATGAAGAATGCCCGAGCCAACCGCCACAATCAGATCCACCAGGCCAAAAATGTTCCAGGCCACGAACCATTTTCTAACTCCAGGCGTCTGGTGCGACATCGCCAGCGCCAACGGCACCGCCGTCACCGCGGTGATTACATCCCCAATCCCCGCCGGCAATGCGAACCCTCCCGGGAGCCGCCCCTGAAAATAATCGATCAGGAACACGACGCCCAAAAGTCTCCAGATGTGCAGCAGCGTGATGACCCTCAAATCAAGAGTTTGCGCGAAAGCCCACAAGGCACCGCGCCGCACATACGCGGCCACAAAAAAGAGCATCGGCAGACCGAGTGTTAATCCCAGATAAAGCGGCGGCTTTTCCGGACCCGACACATATTGACCGAATATCCCCATTAACAGGGCGAATAAAAACCAGAGCGCAATCACGGTATAAACCACGACCTTGCCCGACTGATAATTGGCATGACTGTTTTTCATAACTTTTTCCTCCGAAGTGTGTTGTTGGATGTGAATTTAGCTGACAAGGAAAGCGCTTCAGAAAGGCGTGCGAAACCATCCCCGCCCAGCGCGGAAATGGCAGCTTGCTGGGCTCGCTGCCAGTGCGGGATTGCTTCCTCAAGCGCCCGCTCACCCGCTGCACTCAAGGACAGCAACCGTTCACGGGCATCCTCGCCCCGCTGCACCTCCACCAGCCCATTCCGCTGCAACAAATGCAGGTTTCGCGTGAACGTTGTGCGCTCCAGCCCCAGATGCCCCGCCAAATGTGCCAGCGCCACCGGTTGGCTCAAGCGTAACGCCACCAGAATATTAAACTGTGTCGGCTCCACCCCCGTGCCTGCAAAATGCCGGTCATAAAACCGGGTGACCGCTCGAGCCGCCTTGCGCGCATTGAAACAAAGACAGTTCTTCGCCGCCTCCTTCAGCAACTCCGCTGTCACCACATCATATTTATGTCGCATATATAAGTGTATATACACCTATATAGCGCCCCGGTCAAGGAATGGATATTATTTGTGGTGAACGAAACAACCCCTTACCCCTGTCCCGGACGACTTGCGCCGGGATTTGGTTGGGCCATATTGTTGTGTACTAAGGAACGGAAAAAATAATCCGCAATAACAATATGAAAGCTCGAATTCGCTTCCGCTCTCCCGTCCGTACGTCACTAACCCTTGCCCTGATTGCCTGCGCCTTTTCCGGGTTCATGGCGCTCTCCGCCCCTGCGGCTGATGAAAAACCCGCCATCGATCCCCATGCCGACGAACTCCTCAAACGCATGGGCGATTACCTCGGCGAGGCCAAATTCTTCTCCGTCAGTGCCGAAGTCTGGCAGGACGCCCAACTCTCCTCCGGTCAACGCGTTCAGGCCGGTCGCACCGTCGAGTTGCAAGTGCGCCGACCCGACCGCCTGCGCGCCACGGTCCATTCCACCCGCCGCAATCGCGAACTGATTTACGACGGCAACTCCCTCACCCTCTTCAACCGCGTCCAAAATTTCTACGGCACCGTCCACACCTCCGGCCCCTTGGATCAAGCCATGGACGTCGCCAGTGAGCAATTTGGCATCGACATGCCACTCGAGGATTTTATCCGGAGCGACCCGCACAAGGACTTGCTCCAAAAAGTCACCTCCGGCTCTGACATCGGCCCCGTCACCGTCCTGGGCGTCCCCTGCGAGCACCTCGCCTTTACCCAGAACAACATCGACTGGCAGGTCTGGATTGAGGACGGCCCCACGCCAGTTCCGCGCAAATTCGTCATCACCTACAAGGACGAACCCAATTCACCCCAATTCACCGCCATCTTCTCACACTGGGATTTCATCACCAAACTGCCCGACTTCGTGTTCAAATTCGAGCCGCCCCCTGGCGCTTCCAAACTCAAGGTCCAGGAAATAAAAGCCGAAAACGAATCCCGCAAAAGCAAAACGGAGGAAAAATGAACACCACCATCCACTTTGCCCCATCCATTTCTAAACCCAAAACTGGCCGCCGCCTTGCGGTCGGCCTGTCGGCGCTCCTGGTTTCTCTCCCCTTGATCGGCGCTGAACACGGCGGCGCTGCGCCCCACGCTGCCGCTCCCCGGTCCGTCATGTCCGCACCCCGGCCGGTCGTAGTGGACCGCTCCAACCACGGCTCCATCCGCCATGTCGATACCCACATCAACCAGCGCCCGGTCGAGGTGCGTCGTGTACCCGAGCAACGCATCGAGCCTCGCCGCGACATCGCTCCCCGTCGTGAAATCGAGCCTCGCCGCGATGTCTTCGTGCATCGCGATGTGGATGTGGACATCCATCGCCGGCACTTCTCGGATGACTTCGCTTTTGGCCGTCGCCTGTCAGTTCTACCCGTCGGTTTCTTCGCCCTGCAAATCGGTGGCGTGCCCTACTTTTATAACGATGGTATTTACTACCAGCCAGTCACTGGCGGCTATCAGGAAGTGTATCCGCCCGTCGGCGCGGCCGTTACCCAACTGCCCGATGGCGCCATCGCGATCGATGCCGGCGGCCAGACCTATTACTATGCCGGCGGCGCGTTCTATTTGCTACAGCCCGACGGCACTTACGTCATCGCACCCACTCCAATCGGCGTCGTGGTTCCCGAACTCCCTCCCGGTGCCGTCCCGGTTTCCGTCAACGGCACCATCGCCTACCAATTTAACGGCATTTACTACGAACCCGTCTTCATCAATGGCGTGACCCAATACGAAACCTTCATGCCTTGACCAATACTGGTCAGACAAGCTGCGAACAGCCGGTCAAGATCGGCGAGCTTTGATATCTTACCCTGAATCACGGTGACATTCTTGCCCTCTCTTTCACAGCCGCGTCGAGTCCATTTCCGCCGCTCATGCTGAATAGATAGGCGACCTTGCATCCTCCTGCTGCCGCGCTGAAAAAACATCCTCAAATCCCCCTATCTCTACAGCAGGAACTTTATTCAGGCATGGCTTGTCAAAGCCATGTTCTATCGCTAAAGTCAGGGGCATGTTAAAGAAGTCTATTTTTACTTTACTGGCCATGATTTCCATCGGCTTTCAGACCTCGTTTGCTGATACCATTCAACTCAAAGACAAAGCCTCCGTGTCGGGAAAAATCCTGGCCGAGAAGCGCGATCAACTGGTGGTGGATGTCGGCTACACCGTGCTGCTTATTCCACGCAATCAGGTGGTGAAAGTCTCGAAATCAGACGCAGTCGAACCTGCCGCCTTGATTGCTTCGCTCGCTCCAATGGTTCCGGCGCCGGTGGTGGTCATTCCTCCGGCTGAAACCAGGGCGGGAAATTATCAGACCGCCAATACCCCACCCCCCATCAAAGACGTGCGGGAGTTGGTGAACGTGCTCGGGGAATCCGTCGTGCAAGTGCGGACTCCCGGCGGTTTAGGCTCGGGCTTTATCATCAACGAAGACGGATTTCTCATCACAAATTTTCACGTCATCGAAGGTGAAACGCAAATCTCCGTCGAGGCCTACCACCAAAAGGACGGGCAGTTGGAACGCAAGAGTTACAAGGACGTCAAGATCATCGCCGTGAATAAATTTCAGGACATGGCGCTGCTCAAAATTGATGACAAAAACGCGCCACGGTTTTCGCGGGTGCTCCTGGGTGATTCGGACTCGCTGGCCGTGGGTGACTCCGTGTTCGCCATCGGCAGTCCGCTGGGCCTGGAACGCACCGTAACGGAAGGCATTCTCAGCACCAAGACGCGTGAGATGCAAGGCGAGCTTTACATGCAGACGACAGCGCAAATTAATCCCGGGAATAGCGGCGGGCCATTGTTCAACCTGCGTGGAGAAGTGATTGGGATCACCAACATGAAAATCACCTTCGGTGAAGGCCTGGGCTTTGCCATCCCCATTGGCGCCGTGAAGTTTTTTCTGGATCATCGCGATGCCTTCGCTTATTCGAATGACAATCCCAGCAACCCTTACCGGTATCTGGAACCGCCCAGCCGCACCAAACAGACGTTAAGCGCCGGGAAGTAAATCCGGGCCCAGCGGCACCGGAGCAGCGAGCGGAACTATTTTCTTAAAATTATGTTAAACAAGGAGTGCGCCCGAAATGTATAACCATCAAAAGTCCATGAAACAAATCCTGCCCCTGTTGGCCGCGGTTTTCTCCCTCACATTCCAAGGCAGCGCGACCGTGCTGCCCGCGGAAAAACTGCTGCCCGATGATACGCTGGTACTGTTCTCCATCCCGGATTTTGCGAAAGCCCGGGAGGCCTACAACAAGTCGCCCCAGGGCCAACTCTGGCGCGATCCCTCGTTCCAGCCTTTCAAAGACAAGTTCGTGAACAAGTTCAAGCAGGAGTATATTTCTCCGCTGGAACGCGACCTGAGCATCCATATTGATGATTACACCTCCCTGCCCCAAGGACAATTCACGCTGGCAGTGACTCAAAATGGCTGGAACGCAAAAGATAAAAGCGGTCCGGTACCCGGTCTCCTGCTGCTCCTAGATACGAAGGATAAAAGTTCCCAACTTAAAACCAACCTCGCCGACCTCAAGAAAAAGTGGGTGGATGCCGGCAAGTCCGTGCGCACGGAGAAAATCCGCGACGTGGAGTTTTCCATCATCACCATCTCCAGCAATGACCTGCCCAAGACCTTGAAGACAGCCGCGGGTTCGTCGGAATCAAAGGATGATGCCGACGCCAAAGCGCCCGCCACCAAAAAGGAAATTTATGTGGGCCAAGCCGAGTCGCTGCTGATTCTGGGCAACTCGTCCAAGACGATCGAAAAGGTCCTGGCCTCCATGTCCGGCGGCTCGGTGAAAACAATTGGAGATGTACCGGCTTACGCAGCCAATCAAAACGCCCTGTTCCGCGACGCTTCCAGTTTCGGTTGGGTGAACGCCAAAGCCCTGGTTGATACATTCAGCCATCTGGACGATGATTCGGACTCCAATTCAGGCGGTCCATTTTCCTTTAAAATGGACAAAGTGCTGACCGCTTTGGGATTGAAAGGTTTAAGTTCCCTCGCTTTGAGTTCACGTTTTAGCGATGAAGGTGGCCAGGCCAATCTGTTCATTGGCGTGCCTGAATCCAGCCGCGTCGGCATCTTCAAGATTCTGGCCGGTGAACCGAAGGAATATGCGCCACCCGCGTTCGTCCCAGCCGATGCGCTGAAATTTCATCGCTGGCGCATGGACGGCCAGAAAGCCTGGGCTGTCTTGCAACAAATGGTCGGCGATATTTCACCGCCCGCGCTCTCCCTGGTAAAGGCCCAGTTAAGCGCGGCAGAAACCGAGGCCAAGGACAAGAACCCTGACTTCGACATCAACAAAAATCTTTTTGGCAACCTCGGCGACGATATTATCAGCTACTCCAAGGCTCCGAAAGGCGACGGCCTGGCTGACTTAAATTCAGCTCCGTCACTCTTCCTGCTCGGCTCGCCGAATGCGGAACAGTTGGCCGGCGCTTTGAAGAATATCATGGCCTTGGTCGGGCAAGACGCCGGTTCGCTGAAGGAACGGGAGTTTCTCGGCCACAAGATCTACACTCTCCCCCTGCCTGCCACCGCACCCAAGGGAACAAAGGCCGAACCGCGCACCCTGAGTTATGCCTGCAGTGGCGGCTATATTGCCTTTAGCAGTGATCCCGCCATGCTG
Source organism: Pedosphaera sp. (assembly GCA_028293325.1). Classification (GTDB taxonomy): domain Bacteria; phylum Verrucomicrobiota; class Verrucomicrobiia; order Limisphaerales; family Pedosphaeraceae; genus JAQGOT01. The sequence continues at coordinate 54,264 of JAQGPA010000045.1, forward strand.
GAAGAGTATTTGCGCAGCAGTCAGGCTCAAGGCAAGTCCTTGCGGGAAACACCGGGACTGGGCGACGCCACGCAAAAGGTTGCCGGCAGTGGCACTAGTCTGTTCGCTTATTCCAATGATAGCGAAAACATCCGCACGACGCTGGCGGCTCTCAAGAAGGATCTGGGTTCCGACGACGTCACAGGCGCGTTGGGTCCGATCGCCGCAGCCATGGGCAAGCAGGGCAAGATTAAAGATTGGTTCGATTTCTCGCTCCTGCCTCCCGCTGAAAGTCTTGCCAAATACTTTTCATTCACCGTTTACGGCGGTGGTGCCACGGCAGACGGGTTGATGCTCAAAACATTTAGTCCCGTCCCGCCGCAACTGAAAAAGTAACCGGCCTTTATTCCTGCGGATAGACGAGGATGCGGTCGTGAACCAGAATGACAAGGTCACTCTTGCCATCACCGGTCACGTCCGTTATCAGCGCTTCGCGCGGCTCGGGCAGGTCGCTGCGACGGCTACGGAAGGTTCGTTCCTCGAAGACCTGCCAGCGATTCACCGGCACCAGTTTGCGGTTGGTATCGAAGACCACGAGATCAAGATAATTCTTGGCCGTTTCCAGAAACACCATTTCCTTGCGGCCGTCATTGTCCAAATCGCCGGAAACCACGTCGTTCAGGTGTCCGTCCTTAATGGGCGTTTCATACCCATCCAATTCGGTGAACTCCCAAACCTTGCCCTCCAATGGCATCCAACCGACGGCATCCTTGCCGAGAAAAGCAACGCTGTTCAGATTATGACCGCCCAGCGTAATCGGCTGCAGGCTGCTGAATGTCGTGTATGGCAGGGAAATGTTCCGGACCACTTGCCACACACTGGCGGCATCGCGCTCGCACAACGTCAATACTTTGCGCTCTGCATCGAGCAGAAAAATTGAATTTACAGCGTTGGTTCCGTTGGGCAACGCGGCCGCGCCCACCAGTCGGGAATTACTCCCCGCGCCATTGATTTGTTCCTTCACGCTAAAGACCCACCCGCCGCGATTTGTGGAATTCTGGGCCGCTGCTTCCTGCTTGAGCACCACAGCGCGGAGAAAGTTCTTTTGGGCCAGCAATAGTTCCGGCTTGCCATCGCCATCCACATCCGCCGAGCTCAACCACGGTTCTTCCACGCTGCCACCGGGCGGGGCAATATCCTGTTCATCAAAATCTTTGTCGGCAACCTGCAGCAGCACCTTGATCTTCTCGTAAGGGATCAAAACCACCAAATCCGTCAGGCCATCCTGGTTGACATCATGAAATGTCAGAGTGGTGGGATTGGATTTAAAACTTTCGTTTAACTTCTGCGTTCTGCCCTTGCCATCGGCCGTCCGGGTCACCAAAGAGCGCTTGCCGTCCTGATCTACAATTACCGCGAGCGTTGGCTTTGCTTTGGGCTGCAATCGGCCAACGGCCATCGCCAGCGGTTTGCCGTCCAGCGGAATCAACGTGGGAAAAGGCAACCGGCCTTTCTCGTCCAACTGCGTTACGCCCACCTGCCGTTCGTCGCCGCTCAGCAGGAAGATGTTCGGCTTTCCATCGCCATTCCAGTCGGCCACAGCCAGATCACTCACGCCTGTTAGGGTGGGAAAAGTCCGTGGCGCTTCCAGCGTCCCGTCCGCTTTTTGCAGATAAATCGATATTTGCCCGCTCTCCGGCTCGGCCACCAGCAAATCGGGCAACCGATCGCCATTCACGTCGGCCCAAAGCACGCCCCGCCGTGACTTGTCACTCTTGTTTAACGGCAGGACCTGAAACTGGCCGTTTTTAAAGGCGCCGGACAGATTCTCCGCCGGCTTGAGCGTAAATTCGGAAACCTGTGCCCGACCGGAATTTTGGGCAATGGTGATAAACTGTGTTTTTTCATTTCCCTCCAGGTTATCCGACCAGTAAGAGCGAATCGGCGGGAGTGTAAAATAAACTTCCGGCCCCAGTTGACCGGAGTCGCTTTGCCGGCGGAAACGAAACGGCGTCGGACTTTCCCAATTCACCAGCATGAGGTCGCTCCGTCCGTCCCCATCCACATCAAGGACCTGTATCGCCTTGACCGTCCCGGAGTAGGGAATTTTTTCAGGTTCACCGAGCGTGTGGTCGGCCTTCTGGCTCAGCACATAAATCTGCGTATCGCCCAACAGCACGAGATCGGTGCGGTGGTCGCCATTCAAATCGCCAGCCACCAAGGCATTGGCGGTCAGTTGGCCATCATCAATGGCCCAGCGCTTTGGCGCACTCCAGCCGTTGGTACCCTGATTGTATTGCACCACCAACTCTTTCGGCTCGCCGTAATAGGCAATATCGGGCCGGCCATCCCCATTGAGATCAGCCACCACCAGGGAAGAAATGCGTTTCTCCGAGGCGATTGATTCCAAGCGAAAACGCGCATCGAGCGGCAGCTCGTTCAATTCCTTTTTGACAAGAGGTTTGGTGCTGGCTGTCAGGTTCGTGGCCCCGGTCTGGTTGTAAAGCAGGTTGATCTTGGAACGCGCATTGTTGACCACGATCAGGTCGTTTAGCCCGTCGCCATCCAGATCGGCCGAGCGCAGCAGACCGATTTGGTAGTCGATGGGAAAAATCTCCGGCCCAGTGAAGCCAAAGCGGTTGGTAATGGTTTCAGTGCGCGCGTTGAAAGCAATGAGGGCGGCCATCAGTGCAAAAACAGCCGCGCGCCTATTCAATTTGGTCAAATTCAGTTTATGCATTTTACGAATATTAACTCGGAAATTGCCACTCCTCGAGCCGCTTGACCAGCTTATTCACCAATAATATGGGCAGCCACCCGTCGGGAATGTGGCTGTTGGCGATGTTCCCAGACGTAGATCCCCTGCCATGTGCCTAGCGCGAGCTGGCCCGCCACAATTGGAATGCTTAAATTCACGGCGGTCAAGGCGGTCCGCACATGCGCCGGCATATCATCTTCTCCTTCAGCCGTATGTCTAAAAATGGAATCCCCGTCAGGAACCAGGCGGGAAAAGAAGCGTTCCAGATCGCGGCGGACTTCTGGATCGGCATTTTCCTGAATGAGCAATGAAGCTGAAGTGTGGCGCAGATGAAGTGTCAACAACCCATCCTCGATGACCTGTTGCCGCACCCAGTCCGTTACCGGCCCTGTGATTTCATAAAACCCGCGCACTCGCGTGCTCACTTCAATCTCATGGGTGCCTTGGCGCAGCATGTTTTTGGCTGTTGAAACGCGGTAAAAACCCTGCAAACCCTCAGAACCTTATTGCGTGGTGGTGGCGGCTTTCGGGTCTTCCAGCAGCTTTTCCAATTCCAAAATTCGCGGGTGTCCCACCGCGAGGGCCTTCTGATAATGCCAGCGCGCCAATTCCATCAGCGGCGGCTGCTGCGCCACATAAACAACTGCCAGATTGCTCTGGGCGTCGCCGTAACCGGGATCGATCTGGATGGCTTTGCGCAAGGCGGTTTCGGCTGGCCCGCGCATTCCTTTCTCGCTGAGTGTAATTCCCAGAAAGTTTTGAATCCGGGCGTTTTGCGGATCCAGTTGCGCCGCACGGCTCAAGGCATCCAGTGCTTCGTCAAATTTTCTTTGCTGAAATTTCAATTGCCCCAGCACCAGCAGACTGTAGGCGTCTGCGGGATCAACCGCTATCGCCTGCTTGATATGTGCTTCCGCTTCCTCCAGATGGTTCAACTGCATTTGAATGGTGGCTAGATTCCCCAGCGCCGGAACATTCTTGTCGTCCAACTTGAGCACTTCCAGATATTTCTCTTCAGCCTTGTCGTATTCGCCGGCCACAAAGAAGCGTTGCGCGTCGGCCACCAGCACGGCTGCCTCGGCGGGCAAATCCTTCACTCGTTTCCGGGCGGAAACGTGGGCCGAGGCCACCAGGGTATTCTGTGGAAGACTGAAAAGCGCCAGTTCTTCCGCCGAATAAGGAACCTGTCTGGCTTCAAAAACCTCAATCCGCGCGCGTAATGCCGCCAATTGCCGTGTCATCTCTTCAATACGATCCGCGGTCTCCTTCCCCTTTGCCTTCCCTTGGAGTTCCCGCGTCGCCGCGTTCAGGGTCTTTTGCAATTCATCCCGTTGCGTCTCCAATTGCTTGATCTTTGCCTTGCTCACAACATCAACGACCGGCGCGGCTGCGGGAGTTACCGGCGCCTTTACCGGCGTCGCCTCATGGAGCGCGATGGATTGCTTAACCCGATTTTCGAGCGCGATTCTCTCCAACCGTAAAATCTCCTTGTCCGACTGCAAGGCCGCGACTTGCGCCTGCGCTTCGAGCAATTGCCGGCTCAGGTTTTCACCCTTGGACGCCACCGCTCCCTTGCTTTTCAAGTCGGTCACCTGTTTCTTGAGTATCTCGTTTTCCGCCCGCAAGGCCACCGTCGCTTCATCCGGTGCCGCCAGGGTCTTCACCCGTGACTGTAGCGCCGCCTTATCCAGCACCAGCGCGGCATTCGCTTCCGTAAGTTGCGTCACCTTGCGATTGGCCTCAGCCAATGATTGCTGGGTTTGCTCCAATACTGCCGGGTTCGCCGGCAGAACGTTGGTTTTCACCTGGGCCAAACTCACCCTAAGCAGTTCATTCTCCTTTTGAAGTTCCCGGATCGTTCCTTCCGCTTTAGCCAACTCCCGTGGATCTGTCGCCGCCGGCTGAGCCGCCAAAGCCTCCTTCAGTTTGGATTCCAACAACACCTTGTCCGCCTCCATGCGCCGAACCTGATCCTGCAAAGCCCTGACCTGATTTTCCGCCTCGGTCGGGACCGGTAAGGTTGGTGTCACCATGCTAACCGGAGGATTGGCCACCTCATTGGTGGCCGGAGCCGGTGCCGGTGTGGGGGTGGGAGCCGCAACTGGCACATTGGTTGCAGGCGCAGCCGGGGCGTTAGTAATAGAAACGGACGCCGGAGGCCGCGAGGAAATCTGCGCCATCTTTACAGCCACATAATTGAGCCGGTAATGGACAACCTTCACGTTCCAATCTGGGTAGCCGGCCTGAAATCGTTTCAACGCCGATTGAACTTCCACATATTTGGCCATCGCTGCGGCCCATTGCCCCTTTTCATTCAGCGCATCGGCCTGCTGGATAAGGTTGTAAATACCAACATATTGATCGTCCGGTCCCTCTGCCCATGCGCCCGGAGCAAGCGTCAGGAGAAACAAAAGCGCCAAAATAAGAAAGCGTTTCATTTTGGCAGTATATCCGATGCGGCGAGGTCTTGGCAAGCTTGCGTCACATCCTTGAATCCAGGCTGCTGCAACTTTCTGCTGGTCCCGTGGAGTCGGCCAGGGCGATGGACTCTACTACTTTCCCCGGCGACGATAGAGCAACATCGCAGCTGCTCCCAATCCGCCAAGGATCATGGTCGAAGGTTCAGGTACTATCGGGGCAAGGACGATGCAGTTGAAACCGGTAACGCCGAATTGGAAGGCCGCCGCATTACCGGGCCCCGTACCAGTGGCATTTACCCAGCCCCCGGAAAAATCAGTCAAAATGGTATGATCACCGGGAGCGGCAGCAACGGCCGCTTCAAACGTGCTGAAATTGCCGGTCCAACCTTTGACTTCAAAAACAGCATTCGCTCCCGGAGCCGTGCCATTGGGAGTGGTATAAACTCCACCATTGAACAATCCCAGGCCTCCGGAACCATGAATCGCCGGCCCAATCTGCACCAATTGCGCATCGGTGGATCCCAACACGCCCCAGTACAGTGCCACTTGAAAAGTTGAAGGAACCGCACTCCCATAATTATTCAGGTTGTTGGTCAACACCGTGAAGGAGGGATTGTCCGCGAAAAGAATCGTGCCTTGTGCCCAAAGCTTCAGGCTGAAGCTTAAGGCAATCGCCACAAAGAAAATTTTCTTCACCATCCAATAATGGGTTGTGCGATTTGTGTAAACCTTGACGGGCGAACCTCGACCCACAGTCAGACTCTGACTCGGGGGAGGCTGAATAAAATGGGTGTCGTTAAACTCCATTAGCAATTGCTCCAAAAAAATTCCAAGTTCCGCCTGCTGATTAATTTCGGTCGTGCTTTGTTCGTGATGAGTAAACCAAAAATACTTTTACGTGGCAAGATATTTCGCTGTTATCTCACATAAATTTATTCATAATTTTTTTGTTCCTGCTCCTCTCTCTTCAACTTTTCAAAATTGACACGCTCTCGCCTGAACCTTTATTCCGACCACTACCGTCATCGTTCCGGATTCCACCGGATGCTTCCGGCATTCCTTCTCCCCGCAACTGATCGCTGTGATCGAACCGTTGGCAGGAGAACTGTTCCGCCTGTGGAAAACGCCTTCGAATTATTGGCTCCAAAATTTGTTTCCCTTCACGCCGCCATGATCTTAACTCACACCCCAAAGCCAACAAACCGGAACGTATTCCCACCGCAAATCCAATGACCCAATTGACAGTGTAATGCGGATTGTGTTAGGTTCCGCGGCAACGCACTGGGTTATGAGTTCGTTTTTAAACCAACATGTGCTGGTGCTCAACCGCTTATGGCAGGCCGTCAATATTTGCACCGCCCGCCGCGCACTCACTTTGCTCTTCGAAGGTCACGCTCAGGTTGTTTTTGGCGCCGATGACGGCTCTTTTCAAACCTTTAGCTTCACGCAATGGCAGGATTTCTCCCATCAACAACCGCATCCGGAGAGCATCCATACCATCTCCTTTAGAATCCGCGTTCCCCGGGTCATCCTCCTCGTCATGTTTGACCGCCTCCCTAAAAAGGAGGTCAAGTTCACCCGGCACAATATCTTTGAGCGGGACAACAACACCTGCCAATACTGCGGCCAAGTCTTCGACCGCAAAGACTTAAATTTGGACCACGTTATACCCCGCGACCGCGGCGGCCCGACCACCTGGGAAAACATTGTCTGCTCCTGCATCCCTTGCAATACCCGCAAGGCCAATCACACTCCCCACGAAGCGGGCATACACCTTATCCGCAAGCCCAAACGACCCAAATGGCGGCCGTTCGTGCAGATCAACCTGGGCCTCAACCATCACGAAAGCTGGAAGCATTTTGTTGACCTCGCTTATTGGAACGTGGAACTCGGTGAAGATGTACAGTAGCAGCGCCGTCAGCTGTTTAGATTAACGCTTCCCCCTCTGCAGACTTCCAGCCAAAGCCGGCTTGCCCTCGCACTATCAAGCGCTGAACCCCTTCTCTCTCAGGATTTTGCCGTTGCGGTCCGCGCCACTTCGATCAATTCCCAAAATTTCGGGTTCTGTTGCAATGCTTCATCCTCCTGCAGCTTCAGGCCGGAGCGAAAGTAAAAATCCTTCAGTGTGTGCCGGCTCAGAATTCGGTGAACCACCACGCCAAGATCATGCCGCTCAAAATAGACCCGATAATCCCCCACCCGAAACCGGTGCAACGCCCGCCCGGCGCGTTCCAGTTTGCCGAATTGATCCAGCTCCGTATTCATCACCTGCTGTGGCAAACCGCGAAATTCACCCAAAATTT
>JAQGPA010000063.1 GCA_028293325.1 Pedosphaera sp.
GGCGGGACGGCGCAAGGGCAGTTTCCGCACGCGACTGGAGGCATACCAAAAGTCCGTCCGGCCAGAAGAGATAATGCGCTGCTTTGAACAATGGGCTCATGCATGAAAAAATGCCAAACTCCAGTTATTCTTAGAAAACATGTCGAGAGGATTATTTACAGAAGGTTTTTGGAGCTTTTTCAGAAGAATTTTTCGATGTTTTCTGATACCAGACCACCACAAAGGCCTCGCAGAAAGGCGCCATCACGCCATCACGGTAATGCGGAAGGAGAGCTCTCTGCTTGGAGCATTGCGCTCGAAAGACTTTACGTAAGCAATTCCAATATCTTTTCCGCGAGTTGCGCGATGGTGGGGCTGTCGAAAAAGGTGGCGATGGAAATCTGGATGCCGAGGCAGGCATTGAGGCGGGAGATGACTTGAATCACCGAGAGGGAATGTCCGCCCAAATCAAAAAAGTTGTCGTTGATGCCGACCTTGTCCTGCTTGAGCACTTCCTGCCAGATGGGCGCGAGCAGCAGTTCAAGAAAATTGGTCGGGGCGATGAAGCTTGTCGCCAAACTCGGCCGGTCTGCTCCGGGTTTGGGGAGGCGGCTGCGGTCCACCTTGCCATTGGGCGTGGTCGGGAACGACTTCAATTCCATGAAGACGGACGGCAGCATGTAAGCAGGTAATCGCTGCTCCAGATATTTTCGCAAAGCGGTGGTGGTCGTGCTGGAGCCGGGACGCGGAAGCCAATAGGCCAGCAACCGGGCTTCGCCGGCGGTCTCATTGTCCGCCACCACGAGCGCGGTGCGGACGGTGGGGTGTTGTTCGAGCACGGATTCAATTTCACCCAACTCGATGCGGAACCCGCGAATTTTTACCTGCTGGTCGCTCCGCCCCGCGCAAACCAGGTTGCCATCGGGCAGATAGCGCGCGAGGTCGCCGGTGTGATAAAGCCGCGCGTCAGGTGACGGGTTGAAGGGATGAGGTATGAATTTCTCTGCGGTCAATTCCGGCCGATGCAAATAACCACGCGCCAGACCGTCGCCGCCGATATAAAGATCCGCGGCCACTCCCACCGGCACGGGTTCCAACCTGGAATTGAGCAGATAGATTTCCGTATTGGCGATGGGACGGCCGATGGGAACGGGACTCTGGACGGTGGTGACCTGATGGAGTGCGGACCAGATGGTGGTCTCGGTGGGGCCATACATGTTCCAGAGCGCGCCGCAACGTTCGCGCAGTTTGAGCGCCAGTTCCGGAGCGAGCGCTTCGCCGCCGCACAGAATTTTCAGGCGCGAATTTCCCGTCCAGCCGGCATCGATCAACATTCGCCAGGTGGTCGGGGTGGCCTGCATGACGGTGATGCCGTGCCGGTCAATTTCGGCGGCGAGTTTTGCCGGAGACAGCGTGGTTTCGGCGGTGGCGATGATCACCTGCGCGCCTACCACCAGGGGCAGGAATAATTCCAGCGCGGCAATGTCAAAGGAGATGGTGGTGACGGCCAGCAATTTATCCGACGCGGCCAGTCCGGGAGCCGCACGCATGGAGAACAGGAAATTAACCACGGCTTGATGCAATACCTGAACCCCCTTGGGCCTGCCCGTGGACCCGGAGGTGTAGATGACATAGGCCAGACTTGCGGAATTGATTCCAATGTTGAGGTTGGGCCAAACCACCGTTGCGTCCGCGGGAAGTTTATCGACGCAAACAACCTGGACATTGGCCGGAACCGCAGTCGGTTCCTGGCGGCTCTGGGTCAGGAGCACGGAGATTTGGGCGTCCGCCATCATGAAGGCGAGTCGGTCGGCGGGAAATGCGGTGTCGAGCGGTACGTACGCGGCACCGGCTTTCAGGACGCCCAAAATGGCGATGAGCATTTCGAGGGAGCGGTCCATTAAAATTCCGACCAGACTTTCCGGTCCAAGGCCAAGGGTTTGGAGGTGTGCGACCACCTGATTGGCCCGCTGGTTGAGTTCGCCATAAGTGAGGCGTTGGTTTTCAAAAATCGCGGCTATCGCGACGGGGGTGCGCTCCACTTGGTCTTCGAATAATTGATGAACACACAATGAGCGATCATACTCGCGGGTGGTCTGGTTCCAGTCCACCAATATTTGCTTTCGTTGCGTTGCGGACAGGAGAGGGAGTTTGTCCATAGGCGTATCCGGATTGGCCAACGCGCCGGCGAGCAGGTTTTGAAAGTGGCCCGCCAGACGTTGAATGGTGAGGGCGGTGAATAAATCGGTGTTGTATTCAAAGAAGCAAGCCAGGCCATGCGGCGTTTCATTGATGTCCAGGGTGAGGTCGAACTTGGAAGTCCCATTGTCCACCTCGAGCATGCGGGTTTGCAATCCGGGCAGTTCCAATCCGCGGCGCGGCAGGCTTTGAAACGAGAACATGATTTGGAACAGGGGCGTGTGGTCGGGTTGGCGGTGCACGCGGAGTTCCTCGACCAGTTTTTCGAAGGGGACATCCTGATGCGAGCAGGCGTCCAGGACGGTGGTCTTCACCCGGCCTAATAATTCCCGGAAATTCAAGTCGCCGTTCACGCGGGTCCGGAGCACCTGGGTGTTGACGAAGAAGCCGATGAGATTGCAGATTTCAATGCGATTGCGACCGGCAGTCATCGAGCCGATGAGGAGGTCGGTTTGGCCGGTATGGCGGTAAACCAGCGCTTTGAAGGCCGCCAACAGCACTGTAAATGTGGTGGTGCCGACCTGCCGCTTCAAGGAGTTGAGCGGTTCCGTGAGCGTGGCGGGTAACTTGAAATGGTGCAACGCGCCGTGAAATAATTGCTTCGGCGGCCGGGTATGATCGGCGGGCAGTTCCAGCAGCGGCTGCGCGTCTGTGAGCTGCGCCTGCCAATAAGCAAGCTGTGGCTGCAGGATTTCGCGCTGCAACCAACTGCGCTGCCACACGGCAAAGTCCGCATACTGAATCAGCAATTGCGGCAGCACGGCGGAGTTGCCGCCGTTGTATTCTTCATAAAAGGCGCGCATTTCCCGGAACAAAACTCCCAGCGATGCCGCATCACAGACGATGTGATGCATGACCAAAAGCAAAACGTGTTCGGTCCCGCCCAGGCGCAGCAGAAATGTTCGCAACAAGGGCGGATGCGCGAGGTCGAAGGGACGGCGGGATTCTGCCTTGAGTTGGCGCGCGACCTCGGCTTCGCGCTCCGTCTCCGGCAGGGATTGGAGATCGCGCAGGGTTAGCCCGGGCAGCGGCGTGGAGGAAATAATTTGCACGGGCTGGCCGTCCTGATAATGGAACGAGGTCCGGAAGTTTTCGTGCCGTCGAACAATGTCGGCGAAACTCCGCTCCAGCGCCGTCACATTCAGCGGGCCGGACAATCGCCAGGCGAAGGAGAGATTATAGACAATGCCATCCGGGGCCGATTGCTGGATAAACCAGAGCCGTTGTTGCGCGAAGGAAAGCGGCATGGGATGGTCGCGAGGCAAGGGCCGGAGCGGTGGAGCGCCGCTGAGCAGTTTGAGGCTGTCGCCTACCGCACCCCAGAGATTGCCGGCCGAGGCTTGAACCGGCGCCAGCAACCCAACGCCCGCTCCCGTGTGAAGGCAAGCATCCGGATCGCTCATAGTACTGGCGGCCTTTCGCTGATGATGGGGCCGGGGCGTTTGGCGTCATCGATGCCTTGCGGTGCCAAACGAAGATATTCGGTGGTGCGATATTTGCGGGTGAAATCGTCGAAAGCCCGCTCGACCTGCGCCTCGCTCAGGCCCATCACGGCAGCGACCTCGCGCGGCGGGACGTTTTGCTCCTGCGCATACCACAGCAAATCCATGGTCGCAAAAGGGAGGCGGAAGAAGAATTCCTCCTGCGTGCAGTGGGCGCTGTAGGTGTCGGAGGTGGGTGTGCGCTGCTGGATTTCCGCCGGCACATCGAGATGGCGGGCGAGTTGGTAAACCTGGGTTTTAAACAGATGGCCGATGGCTTTGATGTCCACACCGGAATCGCCATATTTGACGAAGAAACCCTGGTCGTGCTCGTTTTTGTTGGCCGTGCCGATGACGGCATAGTGGTTGAGTTCCGCATGGTAATAGAGCATCGCCATGCGGGTGCGCTGCTTGAAATTGGACGCGGCCACAATTTGCAGGAACTCCTGCATTGGCAAAGGGCGGCTTAACTCGCGGCCGTCCGGAGTGACGATGGTGACGGAGAAAACATTCAACGTGCCGGTCTCCAGCAGGTTTTGCGGCAGGACAATCTTGGCTTTGTAGCCGCGCGCGGCATCGTATTCCGGAAAGACGCGGCGAATGGCTTCATCGCGGCGGGGATAGCAACCGAAGCCGGCCAGGGCGGGAGTGATGTTTTCGAGCACGGGAGTGACGCCGTAGTGTTGCGCCAGGCGGCGGGCCAAGGGTTCGCTTTCCGGGTCGGAATCCTTTTCCGGCATCATGATGGCCGCCACTTTTTGGGGACCAAAAGCGCGCACGCACAAGGCGAGCACGACGGAGGAATCGATGCCGCCGCTGATGCCCACTACCGCACCATGGCGGCGCATGCCGCGACGGACCTGCTTTTGCAAGGCGGAGACGATGCGGGCCGTTTCGGCGGCGGCATCGATATCGAGTGAGTGGAGATTAAATTTCATGACGTTGTTGTGACGTGGCGTTTTTTCCATAAAAGACCTGAACATCATCGCTGGCGGAAAGCGACGGTGACACTTTGAAGCAGGAGATAAATTGATGGTGCACGAGCTGGGTGGAAATGATTCCGGCGAGCGCCATGTCGTCGGTTTCGCCCACTGTTCCGCCGGCTTCGATGCTATTTACCAAACGGGTGACCGCGCCGGGCCGGAAAAAGCCGGTGCGCTTGATGGCCGCCGGCGACAGCAGTTCAGCGACATAATCCGGTTTGGCTGGGTTGAAAAAGCTACGGTGAATGGGGGCGCGATAGGGACGTTTGGGGCGGGACCAAATTTCCTCGGGCAACCATTGGCGGCCCAGTTTTTTCAGCAGATATTTTTCGTTCAGGCCGCGCAATTTTAAATGGGACGGCAGGCGGGTGCAGAATTCGACGACGCGATGATCGAGGAAGGGGAAACGGCCTTCAACGGAGTGGGCCATGCCCATGCGATCGCCCTGGGAGGAAAGCAGGTATTGCGAGAGGAAGATGTTGCTTTCGAGCCATTGGGCGCGTTCCAAGAAGCCCCATTGCATGAATTCCGGGGGATACGAAATAAAACTGGTGCCGTTAAAATCCTTGCCCACCGCGTCGGCGGTTTCCTTGGAAAAGAAACGCCAGGTGCGGCGGTTGTTGCGCCAGCGGATGGCGTGCGAAAAGTCGGCGGCGTTCGACTGTTCCAGACCCGCGCGAAAGAAGGCCTCCAGATAGGCGCTATGGTTGAGGCCCAGTTCCGCAATGTCCGGGTAAAGCCGTTGCAGCAGGCGCGGCCGCGATTTCGAGTCGGGTTGCCGGGCCCAGAAGCGGCGGACCTTGGCCTCCTTAAAAATATCGTAACCGGCCAGGAATTCGTCCGCCCCTTCGCCGGTCAGCACGACTTTGAAATGATGTTCGCGAACCAGCTTGGAGAGCAAAAACATGGGCGCCGGGGCGGTGCGCATGATGGGCGTTTCCGCATGCCAGATGACTTCGGGAAACACGCGCCCGATATCGGCATGCGTGGCATGGATGGTTTGATGCTTGGTGCCGAGAAAGGAGGCCATGCGCCGCTGAAATTTGCTTTCATCGAAGCGCTCATCGTCGAAAGCGATGGAAAAAGTATCCAGCCTGACGTTGGAGCATTTGCGCACCATCGCGGTGATGAGGGAGGAATCGAGGCCGCCGCTCAGGTAAGCGCCGACCGGGACATCGGCCCGCAAACGCAGCCGGACCGCGTCGAGCAGGAGATCGCGAAAGTTGCGCAGATATTTTTCCGTGGTCGTGCGACCCGGCGGAGAATGGTTTTCCGGCGGGAAATTCAGTTCCCAATATTTGACGACTTCGATTTTGTCGCGGTGGGCCAGAAGATAATGGCCGGGCGGCAGTTCCACGACGCCGCGAAAGATGGTGCGCGGGGAAAGCGTGCTCCAGAAGGTAAAAACCTGGGCCAGGGCCAGCGGATCCATTTCCGCGTGAACGCGCGGGTCGGAGAGAATCGCTTTCATCTCGGAGCCGAAAATGAGGGCGTCGGGCGTGCGGGTGTAAAACAACGGTCGAACCCCAAGGCGGTCGCGGGCGAGGAAAAGGGATTTGGCGGAGGCATCCCAGATGGCGAGGGCAAATTGTCCGTTCAATTGCTTCAGGCATTCCGGCCCCAGGTCCTCGTAGAGGTGCAGGATGACTTCCGTGTCGGTCTGGGTGGTGAAGCGATGGCCGCGGGCCTCCAATTCCCGGCGCAACTCGGTATGGTTAAAAACCTCGCCGTTAAAAACAATCCAGAGCGTGGCGTCCTCGTTGGTGATGGGCTGGCGGCCATGATGCAGGTCCACAATACTCAGACGCGCGCTGCCCAGGCCGACGGTGTCATCGAGGTAAATGCCGAACTGGTCCGGCCCGCGGTGACGAATCATGGCGAGCATCCGGCGGAGGTCCCCTGCCCCGGACGGCGGGCCCGGTTTCAAGTTGACTATGCCGGCAATGCCACACATTAGAGCAGACCGCCTTTCTTGATTTTGCCTGAATCGGTTTTGGGCAGTTGCGGGCAGAACTCCACGGCTTTGGGAACGAGATAATCCTCCAGATGCGTGCGACAATGGGCAATCACCTGGGCTTCCGTCAACGTGACGTCGCCGAGGACGATGAAAGCCTTGATGCGGTTCTCCATGATCTGATCCGGCACACCGATGACGGCGGCTTCGACGACGCCGGGCAACCGACACAGGACATCCTCGATTTGTTTGGGGGCGACTTTACGGCCGAGACTTTTGAAAATGTCATCCTTGCGCGCGACAAAATAGAAATAGCCCTCGGCATCCATGCGGAAAAGATCGCCGGTATGGCAGACCCGTTCACCGGGAAAGGGGCCGGGACGGAAGCGTTCCGCCGTGGCGGCCGGCGCCTCCCAATAGCCGCGCATGACGTGCCGTCCGCGGACGACCAGTTCGCCGACTTCCCCTGCCCCCAGGCGCTGGCCCTTGGCATCTTCCAGCCAGACCTCGGTGCCGGGAATGGCGATGCCGACGGAATCCGGGCGTTGGGCGACTTGTTCCGGCGGCAGATAAAGCGAGCGTTTGGTTTCCGTCTGGCCATACATGGAATAAAAGGCGACGTGCGGCAGGCGCGCGCGAATTTCCAAAAGGTGACTGGGGGAGAGCGAAGCGGCGGCGTTGGTGAGATAGCGCAGGCGCGACAAGTCGTATTGGCTGAGGTCCAGGCGCAACAGGTTGCCAAAGATGGTGGGCACGCCGGCGAAACCGGTTACCTTTTCGGATTCCATCTGCTTCAGGATGGCAGCGGGAAAGGCGAAGGAGTTTTCCAGCACGAGCGTACCACCGACCTGGAAAGTCATGAGCACCTGGTAGAGGCCATAACTAAAAGCCAGCGGCAGGACGTTGAGCACGATATCACTTTCGACCTTGTGCAGATATTCGATGACCGAATGGGCGACGAAGACCATGTTGCTGTGATCGCAGACCACCGCCTTGGGCTCGCCGGTGGTGCCGGAGGTGTAAATCAGACAGGCGGGATCGAGATCGATGGTGGACGTGGGCGGACGAACCGGAGCGAAGCTGGATTGAATGGCGTCAAAGTTTAGAATGGCATCGATGGCGAGATTATTCGTCAGCCGGCCGCAGGAGATGAAAAATTTCAAAGAGGGGACATCGTGGAGCAATGAACTGCCTGCGAGGCGGGATTTATCGTTGCAGACCAGGGCGACGGTGCGGGAGTGGTGCAACATATAGACCAACTTGTCGCGCTTACTGGCGGGATCAATGATCACAAACACGCCGCCCGCTTTGAGAATAGCAAAGAGACTGACCACGAGTTCGGCTGAATTATCCAGGCAAATGGCCACGCGATCGCCGCGTTTTACGCCGTGTTTGACGAGGGCGGCGGCCAGGCGGTCCGATTGGTCATCGATTTGGGCGTAGGTGAGCCGCCGCCCCTGACAGATCAAGGCGACCTTGTCGGGCAGCCGGGCGGCCGTTCCGGATAAGAAGTCCTGGACCAGCACAGTGTGTTTCACGGTTGCGCCATTGGCCGTGGTGTAATGGACGGCGCAACGGCAAGTGACGGTTGAGTGGCCGCCGCACCCTGTCGGCGACGAATAAAGGCGGCCAGTTTGTTCACCGAATCAAAATTGTCCGGGATGATGTCTGCGGGCTCGATTTGAATGTGAAAGGCGGAGCCGACGAAGGCGATCAATTCCATCACCCCCATGGAATCAATGATGCCTTCCTGCAGGAAGGAAGCCTCCCGGTCATACTGAAAACCGTCCTCACTGAACAAAAGATTTTGGGCGATATGTTGTTGGATTTGATTTTCAATTTCCATGATTTCGGTTTGACCGATTGGCGTGGGTAGATTCCTTTGGATGCGTCTGCCGCTCGGGCGGAGACGGCTTTACGCCCCGGCCAGTTGCAAGCCCCATCTTTTTTTGCGCCATAATTTTTTGACTTGATGGTCGTGCCAGTTTTAAACAAACCAAGGTTTCCGTCCACTGGGTCAACACCCCGCTTGCCATGGGTATTGCACCTGAGGAGGGGTGCAGGAGCGATAAAAGGCACTTTACCCGGCTCTAAAAGCGGGCTTTGGCCGCGAAAAGGGCATAATAGGCCCAAATGGCAGGGAACCTTAAGCAAAGAATGGGTTGCTATTTCCCCGGAAGGGGGCGATGGTATCAGAGTTCGTTAGATAGCTTGTCCGTTTCAACGTCTGGTAAATCCTCAAGTGAACTCAGTTCGATGATGATTCGAAACCCGGTGGTCGGGAACAGTTTGGAGCAAAGGGTTGATCTACAGAACATCATAAACATGAGTACTAATAATAAATTGTTTGTTGGAAATCTTTCCTTCAACACCACTGAAAACGACCTGCAAGACACCTTTGCCGCCCACGGCACCGTGCTCGAAGCAAACTTGATGATGGACCGCGTCAGCGGTCGTGCACGCGGCTTCGGCTTCGTCACCATGAGCACACCCGAAGAGGCACAGGCCGCAATCGAAGCGCTCAACGGCAAAGACGTTGATGGTCGCGCCCTGACGGTGAACGTCGCGAAACCCCGCGAAGACCGCGGTAGCAGCGGCGGCGGCGGCGGCAGCCGTGGTGGTTACGGCGGCGGCGGCGGCGGTGGCGGCGGTTACAGTGGCGGTCGTCGCTAATCGTGCGACAGTCGTAAATCGCTACCTAACGGCAAGGGATTTCAGGAGCGAGGTATGGGTTAAACCGGCCTCGCTCTTTTCTTTTCTCCCGTCCTGTCCGCAATCGTCTGCCGGACGGGGCGTTTTTAAGCAGACTTTTTAGAAAGACCGAATGAATCAAACAAAAGAACAACATATTGAAGTGGAAGGCATCGTTGCCGTGGTGCTCCCGGGCACGATGTTTCGGGTGGAACTGGCCAATAAGCATGTGGTGCTGGCCACCATTTGCGGCAAAATGCGCAAGCGCTGGGTGCGCATTACCGTGGGCGACCATGTGAAGATGGAAATGTCCCCCTACGATTTGAACAAAGCGCGCATCACCTGGCGGCTCCGCTAAGCCGAAAACCTGGACAAAATCGGGAATAATTTTTCCTTTTTCGTCGCTTGCAGGGTGGGAGCGTACTTAGTAGCCTTTTAGACGGGGCAAAGCTGCCCCCAGAACCATGACTGAACCAAAGCAAAGCAAGAGTGATGTGGCCGCCTGGAAAGCGATCGTTGCGGAATACCAGCAACCCTCACTGCCGCGAGCCATCTGGCAGATAGTGAACACGTTGGGACCTTACTTCCTGATTTGGTATTTGATGTACGTCAGCCTGGCGGTTTCGTGGTGGCTCGTGGTGCCGTTGGCCATTCTGGCCGGCGGATTCATGGTGCGCATTTTCATCATTTTCCACGACTGCGGCCATGGTTCCTATTTCAAATCCCGGCGGGCCAATGACATTGCCGGATTCGTCGCCGGCGTGTTCACGCTCACCCCGTACTACCACTGGCGCTGGGAGCACAGCATCCACCACGCAAGCTCTGGCGACCTCGACAAGCGCGGCACGGGCGACATCTGGACGCTGACGGTGCAGGAATACCTGGAGTCGTCCCGCTGGAAGCGCTTCGCCTATCGGCTGGCCCGGAACCCGATCATCCTGTTTCTCATTGCGCCGCTGTTTCTATTCCTCATCCGGCAACGCTTTCCATCGTCGAGCGCCAACCAACGGGAACGTCATTCAGTCTATTGGATGAACCTGGCGATTCTCGGCATGGTGGTCGGTTTAAGCCTGCTTTTTGGGTGGAAGACGTACCTGCTGATCCAGGTGATCATCACGGCGGTGGCCGGTGGGGCGGGCGTGTGGCTGTTTTATGTGCAGCATCAGTTTGAGGACGTTTACTGGGAGCGGGGCGAGGATTGGGATTACACCAAGGCCGCGCTGGAAGGGAGCTCGTTTTACAAGCTGCCGAAAATTCTCCAGTGGTTCTCCGGGAATATCGGTTTCCACCACATTCATCATCTGAGTGCGCGCATTCCCAATTACAATTTGGAACGCTGTCACAAGGCGGATCCGCTTTTCCAACAGGTGAAGCCAATCACGTTGATTGGCAGCCTCAAGTCCTTCACGTTCCGGCTCTGGGATGAACGGCACCGCAAGCTGGTCGGCTTCAGCCATCTCCGGAAGCTGCGCCGCGGTCAGGAGTTGTAATTCGCTGTAGGCCCAGATGTTGAAATGTTCGGGTTGGGCAACCCGCCATTGCACCACTGTCCGAAAACCTGGCTCAAGCTTGGTATTAATTACAGTCTGTCTTGCGACAGGAGCTATTAAGTTTTTCCATTGTGCGGAACACCGTGCGCTATTATGGAATGCCCTGTGAATTTTTGGCTTTCTGAGCAGCGTTCGCATCCCCCAAACCTGCCGCGATTGAATACCAACGCTCGGCTTCTTTTAAATCAAGGACCCTTGGATCGTCTGAGTAAACCTTTCCCAAATTGTAGGCGGCATCTGAGGAACTCCATCATAAAAAGACCATCGTGCATTCGTCCACATTCGCGATGGGTTTCTGCGAGAACCTAACACTTGCTGCCGACCTTGGATTTTTCACACCACGACCCGAACTTATGGGCCGTCTCCACCATCGCCTGCAAGGCCACAGAAAAGCGAAACGAAAATCGTTTGGATTCAAATAAAGGTTCCGAACAGAAGCCGTTCAACCGTCTTTTGTTTCAGGTTGTTTAAAACGGCTCTGTCCACCTGAGCCAGATGAACATCACCTGCTCTCGTTTTGCGAGTTTTTAGCCGCGAACAGCATTGTTAGGCTGGCAGAACTTCAACAGCTTTGACTAAACGAAGATTGGTGAAGGATGCTGTACATTCAGTGTAGCTATTGAGTTAATTTGAAGCACATGCAAACAGCCACAGCCACAAAAGAAAAATTGCAGGCCGCCTCGGCGTCGGTGCTCTCCGCGCTCCTGCTGACCGGGATGAAGGTTGCCGCCGGAGTCCTTTCCGGCAGCCTGGGCATTCTCGCGGAGGCGGCTCACTCCTCCTTGGACTTGGTCGCCGCGCTCTTCACGTGGGGAGCCATTCACCTGGCCAGCAAGCCCCCGGATCGGGATCACCCTTACGGGCACGGAAAAATTGAAAACCTCTCCGCGCTGGCGCAGACACTGTTGCTGCTGCTTACCTGCGGCTGGATTTGTTATGAAGCCATTGAGCGATTGTTTTTCAGACCGGTACACGTGGCCGCTTCCGTCTGGAGCTTTCTGGTGATTGTCATCTCCATTGCCGTCGATGTTTACCGCTCCCGCAAGCTCCAGGCAGCGGCCATCAAGCATAATTCTCCGGCGCTGGCCGCGGATGCACTGCATTTTAGCTCTGACATCTGGAGTTCTGCGGTGGTGCTGGTGGGTCTGGGATGCACGAAACTGGTTGATTTTTTCCCGGCTTGGGGCTTCCTACACAAAGCAGACGCGTTAGCCGCGCTGGTGGTGGCAGCAGTGGTGGCCATCGTCACGCTCAAGCTGGGGATCAAAGCGGTTCACGGATTACTGGATGCCGCGCCGGATGGCATCCCAAGAACTGTCAAAGAAACTGTCGAGTCCATTCCCGGAGTGTCGGATTGCCATCGTATCCGCGTCCGTCATTCGGGGCCACAACTGTTCATTGATCTGCATGTGCGCCTGAACGGTCATCAGACCTTGATTGAGGCTCATGCTCTTACCGATAAAATTGAGCGGCACCTAAAAAAGATGTGGCCGGGTGCGGATGTAACCGTTCATGCTGAACCGGTTCGCTCAACCAAATTGGCATCCAATTAGGCGCACAGCGGTTCAGAGTCAAAACATAACATGAGAAAATGTGATCGGCTGATTCTCAAACAGGTAAAGCCGATCACGTTGATTGGCAGCCTCAAGTCCTTCACGTTCCGGCTCTGGGACGAACGGCACCGCAAGCTGGTCGGCTTCAGCCACCTCCGGAAATTGCGGCGCGGTCAGGAGTTGTGATGTCCTAGCGGGTGCTTCCGCACGGGCACCATGAGGACAGAGAATTAACCGAGGGATTTTTTAACCACGGATTAACAGATTCACACGGATTTCGGAGGGTGATTCTCACGCAGAGACATTAGTTCCGAAGGGTGGTTTATCCCTCAAAGACTTCGACCGTGTAGCCACGGGAAATGAGGTATTGCTTGGCTCTCTCAAATGCCAGATCGATTCGCAGTTGTTGAGCCTCGATCAAACTTTTTCCAGGTCGTTCTAAAATTACCAGTTTCTTCCCATCGCTTGTGTCAACATCGAAACCTAAACGAATGGTTCCCTGAGCATCCTCATAGAGAAGAGTTCTCGCAATCCGCCCGACACTTACTTTGTAATCAGAATTAGAATTCATTTATGACGACCTGACGGTCGATTTCTTTGCTATTCAATCCATCCTTCAACCCATCCTGCCGCCTCGCTATGAAGTTTGACCTTGGCATCTCTCCACTTGAGGGCGGCGCTGATGTTTTTGAGAATCTCCATTCGTTTCTCTTCGGTGACTTTTTCCGCCTCATGAGGCGGTTTCCAGGCTCTAAGCGTCTCCTTCCAAATCGCCACCGTTGGCTCCTCCGTCATCAGAATTTCGGATTCGATATACATTACCTTGCTGCCCTCGCGGTATTCCATGCCGATCCGGCCAAGGAGTTCAATCGAAAAGCCCGTATCGCTTTGGATGAAGTTAACCCGCGGGCTGTGGAATGCAGTTGGTATCATGGAATGCGGATGAATGTGATCCCGGTAATGTTCGGATTATGCAGAAGGGCTCGCCATTCAGTGGTAAAGAAGTGACATTTTGATGGATGCATGCGTTTTTTGCTTCGAGTCCAACTTGCACTGGAACTGCTCCGGTTTCCGGCCGGGCTTTCTTCCGGCAGACTACGGGTCGGCGGGGCCATGGTCAATCGCGTTAGGTTGCGGTTGCGGGCGCGGCGATCCGGGCGGTGGGTTGGTTGTTTGATCGAATGTGCTGATGAGCGTGGGGCGGATTGACAATCCGCCTTAATGAGCAAGACCCCAACTTTTGATCGCAGCGGGCACATTCAAAATTTCCTGCCCGTGTCCGCTCGCACTGATCGCCACTCTAAAAGCAAAAAAGAGAAACTCATGGCTGGCAAACGCGGAGAGAAATAACCAGAAAACCAGCGACGATGAATGATGCGGGGGAAAAATTACTAATTACGGATCACCGGCCAAAAAATACTTAACGCCGCTAAAATAGATCCGATTTCGTCCCAAGCCCGTTCATTTCTAGCCTGTTCCTCCTGTTCGGCTTTTGTCTCGGGATGCCCTACGGTTGCACATCCCCCACAACCGAGGCAGATAAGAGCAACCACAAGCAACATCAAATATGTCTGCAATAGATGCCGATTAAACAATCTAATGTTTTTGCAGGAAATCATATTCCGACTCCACGTCTTTTGTAACGTCGCGATTAGGCGATACCTTTTTGCTGTATAAGTCGAAGGCTTCATAATCATCGGGCGTATCCTTGAAGCGTTTATAAAAGTACGAATTAAGTGTTTCGTTTTTATTAAATGTCATTTTCCTTAGCAAGTCGCGAACCCGCTTTGTCGCTTTAAACTCTTCAATGCCTACGTCACGAACAAAGTCACTTTTTGAAATCGTGCCGGCTTCGGCTTTGGCAGAGAGCGCGAGGAATTGTTTCTCTCCGGTCGAATTCACGATTTCAAAAAGCAGGCTAATGAATTCATCTATTGGCTGCTGATTTTCTCGGATCATGATTCCAACAGCATTTTCATCTTGATAATAATGGCTCGCTCGAGCCAGCGATTCATCTTCTGTGTAAAAGTAATATATTTGCAGTGTTCGTTTTTCAAAGGCTTCAGCCAGATTACTACGGATAATATCTAAACTTCTTGGGTGTGACTCCATGAACACTTTAAGTTTAGGAGAAATGTTCTTTAAAATATTAGTGTCCAGCGCCCTGGATGACGCGCAGACAAACAAAAGTAGTAATATCAAAATATTCCGCTTCATAATTACTAACGAATCGTTATTGAGATCCCTGTTGATCTCTTGCATTGCCAAGGGGGCTTCGAGTCCAACTTGCACCGGAACTGCTCCGGTTTCCGGCCGGGCTTTCTTCCGGCAGACTACGGGGCGACGGGGCCATGGTCAATCGCGTTAGGTTGCGGTTGTGAGCGCGGCGATCCGGGCGGTGGGTTGGTTTATATGATCAAACGTGCCGATGGGCTTGGGACGGGCTGCCAGCCCGCGATACAGCCGATTGGCAATCGGCGCTACGATGGAGAGGGAAGGCGGTGGGCGTTCTTGCAGGGATGCGTTGGTGTGTTGGTCATCGCACTGCTGAAGTTGAAGCGGAATGAATTCCGCGCACCGGGCCGCCCCGCTTGGGCGGGGCGAGGATGGAAAGGAAAACAGCCGCCCTCATCCCAAACCCTCTCCCGTCCGAGTGCTTCCGCACGGGTCATAGAGGGAGCGGATTGGTGCTGGGCATTTTTATCGAGCGGTGCCGTCTTATGCGCGTGGGGTTTGTTGCGCGGGCTTTCGGGCGATGCGGTTATGGGAAGGGCCAATAGGCGCGGTAGAAGCGGATTGGGAAAGTGGCGGTGTTGGTGTCGGCGAAGAAAAGAGAGCCGTTGGTGTCGGTGATGCCGGAGCCGATGCTGGTCCAGTTGGTCAGATTGGTGGAGGCCTGAATCCCAAAGCCGGTGTTGGTGCTGGAAGTGAGTTTGAGGTTGAAATATCCGTTCGTGTCAATGCCTTGTGAAAGCAGCACGGGGGCAAGGGGCGTTGGCGGCGGCACAATGTTGTAATCTCCAACGATAGGATAATGATCGCTCCCGTTGAAGTTGGTGCCGCTGCCGGTGAGGAGCAGATCGGCATAAACGGTCGCGGCGCTGGGGACGGTGCTGGTGAGGTCATCCAAGGAGTGATTGGCGGCGCTGGTCGGCGAACTGCTCCGGGGCGTCGTGCCGTTGTTGCCGAAGGTCTCGAACGCATACGGATATTTCGCGGAGGGAAAGTTCGCCGAATCGAACGGGTCCGCAGTGTCCGGCGCCAACTGCACACCGCCCTGCGGGTTGTAAACACCCAGCATCGGGGCATTCACGAGCTGGATGTCGATGCGCGACGTGAGCGACGCTGTGGAATCGCCGTAGAGATAGGTGGCGTTGTCCCCGGAGACGTTGCTCCAGGTGACGGTGGTGGGCGGCGTGGTCTTGGACATGGGATCGAATCCCTGCGTGGCGTTGGTGTTGGCCCAGATCGAGCTGCTGTCGCTCCAGTTAGTGCCATCGGAGGTGGTCTGGCCCGTGAGGCATTTGTAGGCGTTCTCGCCGCTGCCGCTGAACAGATTCCAATCGCCGGAATAGATGATATGCGCCCCGGCCGGCAGATTGTATTTGGCGTCGCTGCGCACTTCCTGCGCCTCGGCGTAGCGGGCATCGCCAACCGAGTCGTCGCTCGTGCTGCGCGCGTGGCTGACGTAGATATAAAAATCGTTGGTCGAGCCGTAACCGATCGGTCGAATTCGATACAACATCGGCCCGCGGGCGACGCCGTTTATTCCGCCGCCGGGGGAATGAGCCGCAGTGTAAGTGAGGTTGGCCCCCAGGAGCACAGTCGGCCCCGTGGGCAGCGCGCGCGCGGAGACAACCGACACCGTGTGCGGGTTGTAGATCAGCCCGTCAGGTCCGCCGCCCAAATTCGGATCGGTGGTGGTATCGAACGTGTAACTTCCCGCGCCGTAAAAATTGGTGAGCTGCACGACAATGTTCGACAGCGTCGTGTTGGGCCGCAGTTCTTCCACACCCAACAGGTCAAGCGGTTGCGCATTGGTGCCGATGTGGTGGAGTCCGATCGCTTGCAGCACAATCGGCAGGCTGTGGGTTGCGTTGGTGATGTTGCTGTCGCTGGATTGGTCGGCGCAATCGATATTATAGGAGACAAAGCGGAGGGTCTTGCCCCACGCGCCACCGGCAAAAAGGGTGCTACCCAACACGACCGCCACAACAAACCAGCTTCGATACAATTTCATATGAACTCACGGTTACAGAGAAAAAATGGTTTCGTTTTGGGTGCGTCCGGATGTTCTCAGCGCGATGCGGGTGAGGGACAGCGTTTCTGCGGGCACGAACCATCTGGCGGCACGACGGCTGGCGAGGATCCCCGCTCCGTCGGGAGGTTTCGCCGCAGCCATTTTTGCCGCGTGAAATGATTTAGCAGGGATTGGGGACGAGGGGCGAGCCGAAAAAATACGGAGTGCGGGTGCTTGCGCACGGCCATTTTGGGGAAAGGAATGGGAGTTTTTACCGCCGGAGGCGCGGAGATGCGGAGTTGGAAAAACTGAGAGGGAATTTTAGGAAACAGGAGGTCAAAACGCATACGGCGATTGCAAACAAAGGGAATGGTTGGCGTTTTCTTCGGAAAAAGCTGAGCGACACGAGCGACACGAGCGACAGTCGGGGTTTTGGGTTTGTGATTAAATCGCCCACATGAATGATAAGAAAGTTCAGCATTTAGAGTTCGGAGTTCCGAGTTTTCGGAAAAGGAGAACAGCCGCCCTCACCCCAAACCCTCTCCCGTCCGACGGGCGAGGGCGGGGATTGGTGTGGACTGTCTTATTACGCGACGCCGGTTTGGCGCTACGGATGTTCAAGAATTTCGGTCAATGAACTAACCAACAAAAACAAATAAGGAGAGTTGTTGTTATGATACGACATGGGAAAGTTGCGCGGTTGCCGGCGGAGGTGCGGGAGGAGTTGAATCGGCGGCTCGATGATGGGAATTCGCACCGGGATATGGTGGCCTGGCTCAATACCTTGCCGGCCGTGCAAGCGGTGTTGGCGGAGCGGTTCGGCGGGCGGCCGATCTCGGAACAGAATATGTCGGCCTGGCGGAATGGGGGTTTTATGGAGTGGTATGCGCCTCGGGAGCTGGCGCAGCACCGGTCCTGCCGGACGGTCAATCAAGGTAGCGGATCGGTCCTGCCGGACGGTAAATCAAGGTGTCGGACAGTAAATCAAGGTAGCCGGAAGGTATCGGAAGGAAACTAAAGGTAGTTTTTTTATGCAACTGAGTAAATCAAGGTGCTGCCACGCCCTTCGGGGCATACAAATTCAGAGTGCGGAGTGCGGAATTTCGGAATCCCGACCGGCGGGGTCCTTCCACGTTCGCCAAGGCTTCCGCCGCCGCCGAGCTATGGCGGACAGGACGGCGGACCGGTCCGGACGGGGCACCAGGGGGCAAAGAAAGGTTCAGGGTTCAGCCGCCGTCGCCCAGCTTTGGCGCGCCAAGGAGTTCGGCGTTCAGGGTTGGGGGAACTGGGTAGATAAAGGTAGCCGGAAGGTCAGTCAAGGTATCGGAAGGTAGTTTTTTTATGGGTGCTTCCGCACGGGGCATTATGAAGACAAAATACAGAGTTCTGCCACACCCTCCGGGGTGGTGGGTGGTTTTTGGGGTGTTCCGGAGGTGTCGCGCGCTGCGCTCAACCTCCGGCTACTATCTGGCAACTCCTTCGGGTTGCACGGAGGGTTCTGGCGGACAGCCATTATGGGGGTCGACGACGAGGACGAACGGAAGCACCCAACAAAGGCTTGTGCAATGGAGGGAGCATGTTAGCGTTTTCCAAATTGTTTTTTATAACGCATTCGTGAAATTTGCCGGCATAGCAGCGCGCTCCCCCATCGGGAAGTTCTTTTCGCTTTCGCAATCCTCCGACGCCCATCGTCCGGAGGCGGCCCAACCCATTGATCCGACCAAAACCACCACCGCGGGCGCATCCGACTCCCGCTGGCTTTGGCGCGGTTATGTTTTTATTCTCGCCTTTCTCGCGCTGCGCCTCTGGTATGCGGCCAGCGGTTTCATCGAGTTAAGCGAGGACGAGGCCTATCAATGGCTCTGGTCCAAGCATCTCGCGCTCTCGTATTACTCGAAGCCGCCGATGATCGCCTACACCCAGTTCCTTGCCACCTCCATCTGGGGCGACACCGAGTTCGGCATCCGTTTCTTTTCCCCTGTCATCGCGGCCATCGTGATGTTCCTCATGCTCCG
>JAQGPA010000161.1 GCA_028293325.1 Pedosphaera sp.
CGCCATGGAACGCTATACTCCCACCGCGTCCCGCCTCAGCCGATTCTTTTCCCGCCGCCGTGAGCCACTGCCCAATCCGCCGCCGGTAATTGCCGTCTGATTGCCTCGCTGTAGGGCAGGGGAACGCCCGTCCATCAGCTAAAACTTGATTTCTGGCAGAAGCCACCGGACAGATTACGGGAAATTTTACTTGAGTGATTGGCCCATCCAAGCTTCATTAGTGGGGCTGGAGAGATGGCTGAGTGGCCTAAAGCGCAGGTTTGCTAAACCTGTGAAGGAGTAATCCTTCCGAGGGTTCGAATCCCTCTCTCTCCGCCATCCCTTATAAACGCCAATCAGATTAAGGATGACTTCCGGTTTCCAACTTTATAGTCGACAACTACTGGCGTAAGCGATAAGAATAATCGCCAATTGATAAGGAATTATTAGCTCATCTTTTAAATAGGGAATTTTCAAACAAGGCTGGATTATGTGCAACTGTCGGAAACCAAGCAAAGCTGTAGCTGTCAGCTTTCTCGTGTGGTTGATTTTCGGACCGGCCATTTTCGCCCAACAATTCACTCCAATATCTATTGCCGTACCGGGTGTCAGTCACGGTTCCGTCGCCTGGGGCGACTACGATAAGGACGGCGATCTCGACCTGCTGATTACGGGTGATACGGGCGCTGGTTTAATTACCCGGATCTACCGGAACGACGGTGGTACGAATTTCGTGGATATTCAGGCAGCGCTGCCTGGGGTCAGCACAGGTTCGGCTGTATGGGGTGATTATAACGGCGACGGGTATTTGGATTTCGCACTCACGGGCATGTCTAGCACAGGCAGAGTCACCCGGATCTATCGGAATAACGGTGCTGGAACATTTGTCGACATCAACGCCAATCTTCCGGGGTTGGAGGGCGCAAAGGTGGCGTGGGGGGATTACGATAACGACGGCGATCTTGATCTCTTTCTTACCGGCTACACTGGCTCGACCTATGTTGGGCGAATCTATCGCAATGATGGAAATGACGTCTTTACTGATAGCGGCATAACTACGGTGGCTGGCGGAGCAGATGGTTCGGCGGCTTGGGCGGATTTTGACAACGACGGCGATCTCGATCTGGTCTTCGCTGGCTTTACGGGTACAACCGGCACGGGGCAAAGTTCCCGGCTTTACCGCAATAATGGCGGCACATTCACAAATATTACAGGTATCAGCCTGACCGCGATGAGCGCGTGCTCGCTCGCCTGGGGGGATTACGACAATGATGGTTCGCTGGACCTCCTGATGGCAGGCAGTTCAATTAGCGGCGTGCAATCATTTCCAACGCTGCGGTTGTACCGGAATAACGGCCTCGGCACTGGATTCACCTCCATCAGCACAGCCTTGCCTGGCGCGCAAAACTGTTCTCTCGCCTGGGGCGATTTCGATAATGACGGACGGTTGGATGTAGCCATCGCGGGGTACAACACGAGTTTTGTTCCGTTCGTGCGAATTTACCGGAATCTGGGGAGTGGCATCTTCAGTGACAGCGGGGCCAGCATTGCAAATGTCATCGATAGTTCGATCGCCTGGGGTGACTTCGACAATGACGGTGACTTGGACTTGCTCGTAACCGGGTTCGATGGAACGAACAATGTTACCAGGCTTTATCGCAACGATACGGCTGCCGCAAACGCACCCCCATCCCCGCCGTCGGGCTTGAATGTGAATGTGGCCGGCAAAACCGCCACCTTCAGTTGGAACGCGGGCGCGGACGCGAACCAGTCCGGCGGTTTTAGCTATAACCTGCGCGTTGGCACCGCGCCGGGCGCGGACAACGTGATGGCGGGCATGGCGGACCCGGTCACGGGATTTCGTCGGGTGCCTCTCCTGGGGAACACAAGCGAACGGCTTTCCTGGACGTTGAAACTGCCGGTGGGCACTTATTATTGGGGTGCTCAAACCATTGACCATGCCTTTGCCGGTTCGGTGTTCGGGGCGGAACAGAGTTTTGCGGTCCCGGCGCAGGCGCCCGATGTGGTGACTTTAGCGGCGACTAACATCAATCTGAACAGCTCAATCCTCCCCGGCACAGCCAACCCCAATGGTGACGGCACGGTGGTTTATTTTGAGTATGGAACGAGCATTGCATATGGCAGCACCACGGCACCACAGAGCCTTGGCAGCGGCATCACCCAGTTGAGCTTCTCGGCGAATATCACCAACCTGTTGCCGGCGGTGACTTACCAGTTTCGTGCAGTGGCCAGCAACAGTTTCGGCGTCACTTACGGCGCCAATCTTAGCTTCATTACACCACTTTTTAGCGAGGTGACGACGATTAATCTGCTCGGCGTCGGTGCCAGTTCGGTGGCCTGGGGCGATTACGATAATGACGGCTACCTGGACTTGCTGATTGCCGGGGGCACCAGTTCCAACGCCGTGACGCGCATTTACCGGAACCTTGGCGGCACCAATTTGGTGGATATCCAGGCAGGCTTGCCTGGTATCAGCGGCGGCCAGGTCATGTGGGGAGATTTTGACAATGACGGCCGCCTGGATGTGTTGGTGACGGGCTCCGGCCTTACCCGCATTTTTCATAATGACGGCGGGAATACCTTTACCGACATCAACGCCGGCTTGAATCCCGGTGTGTCCGCGGTGTGGACCGACTTCGATAATGATGGGGATCTGGATTTGATTATAACCGGTTCCCCGACGAAAACTTATCGCAACGATGGTGGCGGAAAGTTCACCGATGTCACGAATTCATTGCCGTCATTGTACGACAGTTCCATTGCGTTGGCAGACTACGACAATGATGGGGACATGGACCTGCTGGCGACGGGTTATAACGGTGGTGTTAGCGGCGTTGGGGAATTAGCCCGGCTATATCGTAACGACGGGCGCGGCAATTTTACGAACAGCAACACCAGCCTGCAATCGGTGAGCCGTGGCTCAGTTGCGTGGGGGGATTATGATAACGATGGTGATTTGGACATTCTGCTCACCGGTACAGTTGGTTCGGGGCTGAATCGTTATTCCATGATTTACAGCAACAATGGAGCCGGCGGCTTCGTTTCCAAATCGCTTAGCTTCGTGGCGAAGTCGGATCAGAGTTCGGTCGCATGGGGCGACTACGATAACGACGGAGATCTGGATTTTGTGGAGTCCGGTATGACCAGCACCGGAGCGGTGGTGAGAGTGTATCGCAACGATGGATCAACGGTTTTCAAGGATGGCGGCGCGGTCTTGCCCGGCTTGTCAGGGGGTTCGGTTGCGTGGGGCGACTTTGATAATGACGGAAGACTCGACCTCTTGATCACCGGCTATTCTGGGTCCAACTACATGGCGAAAATCTATCGGAACCTGAACTTCGCCACCAATACTCCGCCCAGTGCGCCCCCAGGTTTAAGTGCGGCCATCACGAACGATGCCGTGATTTTCAGTTGGAACCCCGCCACCGATCCAAACCAGCCGGGCGGTTTATCGTATAATTTGCGCGTCGGCACGACTCCCGGTGCAGGTAATATTGTGGACCCGATGGCTGACAGCACCACAGGCTTTCGGCGTGTGCCTCGCCTGGGTAATGCCAACTTTCGAAAGTCTTGGACGATTACCAACCTGGACGTCGGCACCTTTTATTGGAGTGTGCAGGCGATTGACAACAGCTTTATCGGCTCGTCGTTTGCCTCCGAGCAGGCCGTGGTCATGCCGGCTCGGGGTCCCCGGGCATTCACTGTGAGCGCGACCAACATCACCCCTGCCAGCGCCACATTGACTGGCAAAGCTAATCCGGAAGGTCTGAGCACAGCGGTTTATTTCGAATATGGAACAACCACAAATTATGGGTTTCGCAGTGCCACCCAGAATCTCGGTGCTGGTCCCGGTTTGTTACCGGTGGCGCTGCCGGTTGGTGGTTTGGGCATCGGCTCCACGAATCAATTCCGCCTTGTCGCGAGCAACAGTCTCGGAGTGGCTTATGGCAATAACCTGACATTTGTCACGCTGTCGCAATTTACCGAACTCCCGTTCGTCATGCCCGGCTTGTCGGCGAATTATACCGGTCAGTGGGGTGACTATGACAAGGATGGACGATTGGATGTGCTATACACAGGTTTTGACGGATCGGCAAATTTACTTCGCGTCATTCGATGCGTCAGCAACACTAACTTTGCATTGGTAACCAACGCGAATCTCGCCCAACTTTATGGTGCCACTGCTTGGGGTGATTTTGACGGCGACGGTGACTTGGATTTTGCCGTTTGTGGCATGAATGCTTACAATACACAATTCAACACGCTGATTTATCGTAACGACGGCAATGGCGTTTTCACCGAAATCGGCGCCGGATTGGCCGGCGTGGCTAATGGCAGCATCAACTGGGTCGATTATGATAAAGATGGTGATCTGGATCTCCTTGTTACTGGTCGCGACTCCGGCAGTGCGGGTTATGGGCCCAGTAGCCGGTTGTACCGTAATGACGGTAACGACATTTTCACGCAGGTGCCCATTTCAATTCCTGGCGTGCTTAACAGCGCGGTGGCATGGGGTGACTACGACAATGACGGCTATCCGGATGTGTTGGTCTCTGGCAATGGCGGTTCGACCAACCTGACCAAACTCTTTCACAACAACGGTGGCGGTTCATTTACGGAAGTGCCCATTTCCATTCCGGGCGTGCAAAACGGCGCCGTGACTTGGGGTGACTACGACAATGACAATCACCTCGATATCCTCATCAGCGGCGATACGGGCAGTGGCTACATCAGCAAGGTCTATCACAACAACGGGAACGGCACATTCACCGAAATCAGCACGCCGCTTCCCGGGATGACGGGCAGTGCGGCGGCGTGGGGTGACTACGACAATGATGGTCTCCTTGACATATTGATTGCAGGAACCACCAGTGCACCAGGTGCCGGCAATCACACTTTCCTTTTTCGAAATCAGGGCGCCGGTATTTTTGTCGACAGCGGCTTGACCTTGCCGCCCATTGCTTCCGGAACGGTGGCCTGGGGCGATTACGATCATGACGGGAATCTTGATATTCTGCTGGTGGGGCCCGGGGCTGGTGGCGGCATCCATTTGCTCCGGAATAATCAACCCATCGCCGATGTCTTACCGACTGCCCCGGGTAATCTGGCCTCGAGCCCCAGCGGCAGTGGTGCGACGCTGAGTTGGGCGGCGGCTACCGATGCCAATCAATCGGGCGGGTTGACCTATAATGTGCGCATCGGCACTGCTCAAGGTTTGGGTAATATTGCCAGCCCGCAGGCGGATCCCACAACCGGCCTGCGCCAGTTGCCGCAGTTCGGCAATGCGGGGCAGCGTCTGAGCTATTCTCCGACGAATCTGCCCGTCGGCAGTTATTACTGGGCGGTGCAGGCCATTGATAATGCGTTCGCGGGTTCGGCCTTCTCCAGCGAGTCAAACTTTACCATCCCGCCGCGCCAGCCGGATGCGATCACGCTTCCGGCCACCAACGTGGTTTACAATGCCGCGGTGTTGCGAGGTCTGGCAAATCCGAATGGCCTGGCCACAACCGCTTATTTCCAGTACGGCACGACGACCAATTACGGCTCAACTACCACGCCCCAAGCCAGCGGCAACGGAACAACGGTTGTTTTGGTCAGCGATTCGATTGCCGCTTTAACGCCGGGAGTGACGTACTCATTTCGACTGGTCGCGTCCAACAGCTTGGGAGTTGTTTATGGCACAAACCAGACTTTTACAGCACCGCAGTTCACCGAAGTGGCGACCGGCTTGCCGGACGTTTTTTACGGAGCTGTAGCCTGGGGCGACTTCGACAATGACGGATACCTTGATTTCTTCATGAGCAGCTTGTACGTGTCGGCCGTGTTCCATGGCTCCGGTACCGGAAACTTTACGAATGTAGGGGCGCCATTCGTTTACTTGCCGGGCGGCTCTGTTGCCTGTGCCGATTACGACAACGACGGCGACCTGGATATTCTAATGGCCGGCCGTGATGGCGGCTATCTCTATAATCGACAGGCAAAACTCTATCGCAACAATGCCAACGACACCTTCACTGACCTTGGCTTGAACATCACCGGTGTGGAGACCGCGTCAGTTGCCTGGGCAGATTATGATAACGACGGCGCCTTGGATTTCGTGGTGACGGGTACCGATGTTCAGGGAGCAGCGCAGGCGCATTTATATCATAATGACGGAAATGATCAGTTCTCGGACAGCGGGGTTGTCCTGGTTCCCGTTGGGAACGGCTCTCTGGTATGGGGAGATTATGATAACGATGGCTATCAGGATTTGCTGCTGTCGGGACGGATGCAGGGCGGTGGGCGTGTAACTATAATTTATCGGAATGATGGGCATGGGGGATTTACAGATATTCACGCCGGTTTGCCGGGGCTGGATGGAAGCTCCGTCGCCTGGGGAGATTACGATTTGGATGGCAAATTGGATCTTCTTTTGTCCGGCTACACTGACAACGGCCCGGTTACGCTTATCTTCCATAACGATGGAGGTGGCGTTTTTCATGATATTGGCGCCGGTTTGCCGGCTTCTGTCATTGGCACTGCGTCCTGGGGGGATTTTGACAATGACGGTTATCCCGATATTCTTCTGACAGCGATTCCCAGCGACAGCGCGTATGTTTCAAAAGTTTTCCGAAACAATGGCAATGGAACATTTATCGGACAGAGTCCATCATTCGCCGGGGTGTATGGGGATCACGGCACCTTCGCTGATTACGATAATGACGGCGATCTGGATATCATGATAGCCGGGGGCAATACTGCCCAGACGAAGCTGTTACGAAATAATGTCCAAACGCCGAACACTCCACCCAACTCTCCCTCCGGACTCGTCGCCATACCTCATGGAAACGCCGCGACTCTGACATGGTCGCCTGCCAGTGACCCGAACCAAAGCGGTGGCTTGAGCTACAACCTCCGGATCGGCAGGACGCCAGGAACTTCGGACGTGCTGACGCCGATGGCGAATGCAAGCACGGGCTTTCGTCGCTTGCCGGCGCTGGGTAATGTGAATGAGGCATTAAGCAAAACGCTTACGAATCTGCCCGTCGGCGCCTATTATTGGAGTGTCCAGTCCATTGACAACTCCTTTGCAGGGTCAACGTTTGCACCCGAATCTTCATTCGTGGTTCCGGTACAGGCGCCTGCCGTGATTTCATTGGGTTACTCCAACCTTCTGGCGGACGGGGTAATGTTGAATGCGCGCGTCAACCCAAATGGCGCTATCACTTTCGCATATTTCGACTTTGGTCTGACGACGAACTATGGCGCGCACACTGCGTCTCAGAATCTGGGTGGCGGGGTGGGGTGGTCATCAACCAGCGCGACACTCACCTTCCTGCAGCATACCTCGCTTTACCATTACCGGCTGGTCGCCTCCAACAGCTTTGGCGTCT
This sequence comes from Pedosphaera sp., assembly GCA_028293325.1. Classification (GTDB taxonomy): domain Bacteria; phylum Verrucomicrobiota; class Verrucomicrobiia; order Limisphaerales; family Pedosphaeraceae; genus JAQGOT01. The sequence goes on from JAQGPA010000161.1 coordinate 7,374, forward strand.
GCATTGGCCCGGATCAAACTTTCAGCACCCCGTTGTTCACCTTACTGAATATTGGGCTGGTCGCTGCGCCCGGAACTTTTGCTGCCGGCGATTTTAATAATGATGGTAAACTCGACTTCGCATTTACGGCAAATATCAGCGATTACACCCGAATTTATCTCGGTTCGGCCGACAATACGTTCACGGATAGTGGCGTCAGGCTGCCTGGCCTAAACTCGGGCTATGCCGAGTGGGGCGATTACGACCGGGACGGCCGACTTGATCTATTACTGAGCGGCTATCCCTTGTCGGCCTGCACGGTCTATCGCAATACCGGGGCCAACAGTCTTACCAACATTAATGCCGGGCTGAAGGCAGGTTCGGGGACATGGGCTGATTACGACAATGATGGAAAGTTGGATGTGCTGGTTGCCGGAAATGCTGCCTGGCAACTCTATCATAACGCGGGCGGAGGCCAGTTCACTTCTGCTTTTGCTTGGACTGGTGTGGAGGGGAATGTTGCCTGGGGAGATTTTGACAATGACGGCCATCTCGATTTTGTCATCTCTGGCGTTGATACAAATAGTAATCCAGCCACCCGGCTGTACCGGAACAATGGCTTGGGAGGATTCACGCTCGTTAACGCGGGGTTGACAAACCTCTTCGGTCGTGCGGCTTGGGGAGATTACGATAATGATGGCAATTTGGATCTGCTGATATCAGGTGCCATAACCACCTACACTTACTCGCCCGGCGTTGTTAAGCTCTATCGAAACCATGGCGGAGGGGTATTTACCGAAGTGCCAACCACCCTGCCTAACGTCAACGCCAACATCTTATGGGCGGATTATGACAATGACGGCAAACTGGATATTATCATGTCCGGCGTTTTGAACTGGCCGGCATTGGCGGCAGTTTTCCACAACGATGACAATGGAGTTTTCACCGACGCTCATGCCGGCTGGACTCCGGTCTCGGGTGACAACTCACTGGCTTGTGGAGATTTTGATAATGACGGGGATCTGGATTTTCTGGTTGCGGGCTACACTGGCACGAATTATGTGGCCTGTTTTTACCAAAATAATTGCAGCCGGAGCAATGCGCCGCCAGGAATTCCCACGGGACTTTCCGGGACGGTCACAGGGAGTGGGGGAATGCTGAATTGGTCGCCGCCCGCTGCCGCTGCACCGCAGAACGGAGGCCTGAGCTATAACGTGCGCGTGGGAACCGCGCCGGGCAAGGATGATGTTATGAGCGCCATGGCCTCTCCGAATACTGGTTGGCGCAAGGTTCCAAAGTTGGGCAACGTTCAGCAGAATCTGAATTGGGGTCTCACCAACCTTCCGCCCGGCACCTATTATTGGAGTGTTCAGTCCATTAACCAGTCTTTCATCGGATCAGCATTTGCGCCGGAAATGACCTTTGTCCGCAGTGTCCAACCCGTCGCCAAACCCCAGGTCGTGGTACTGGCTGAAGACACCACGTGCGCCGTTACCCTCACCGGTTCGGATCCCGATGGGAATGCTTTGACCTTTGCTGTCCTGAGCCAGCCAAACCATGGCAATCTCTCCGGCGTACCGCCCAATCTCGTCTATCAACCCTTTACAAACTTCTTTGGAGCGGATGGCTTCACGTTTGGCGTCGGCAATGCCGTCACTAATTCGACCCCGGCCCAAATCGCCTTGGTGGTGACTCAGGTCCCGGATGTGAACGGTGCTTCATTATCCATTAGCCGGACCAATAACCAGTTCACGCTGAGCTTGGTCGGGGAACCGTATGATCAATATCGCATCGAGGCGTCGCAGGATCTTATTCATTGGTTACCCGTCACCAACCTCCTGGCGACGAACGGCGTTTTGCCTTTCATTGACCCCGACGCCGGACTTTATCCGTACCGTTTTTACCGATCTGTTTTGCAACTGACTCCATCTCTGATTAGTTCCCCGAACCTGCTCTCCAACGGATCGTTTCAGTTCACTTTCACCGCGGATGTTGGGCGCTACTACCAGCTTCTGGCTTCCACCAACCTCCAGGATTGGATGGTGCTCACAAATCTGGCGGCCACGACCTCTAACGTTCTGTTTCTCGATCTGGCTGCGTCAAATTATCCTTATCGATTTTATAAAACCCTTCCGAGCCCATAGCGGCAACTCAAAACGTTCAAATCTGCCAAAGCTACCATGGTCTCCGCCCTAACGAGCGTTTGCTCGGTTTATTCCCAATTTGTCGAGCCAGTGATTCGAATCCCTCTCTCTCTCTCTCTCTCCGCCATCCCTTCTAAACGCAAATCAGATTAAGGATGACTTCCGGTTTCCAGCATGCTTTTCTGCCTCGTCATTCGGACCCAATGGATATTTTCAATAATTGCGGCGGCTTTCCCGTTTATTTCAGTCGGTTGCAATTTCTCAATTAATTAAAATTGCCAGCGCACACGCGAGGAGGAATCGACAAGGCAGGTTACCGTGACAGTTCCATCCCCAGGTCAAAATTAGAAAAGGGCTTGTTACTTTCCAACGGGATGTGTACACACCTTTTGTAGCTCGGGTGCGACAGTTGCGGAAAAAAAATTATTTCATGACCGTGTTAATATTCTTGAGGCAGGGGTGGCTGTGCTTTGTACGGATAGGGGATCCTTTTACCTTCTTAAATCAGAGGTGTCGAGCGATACGGCACCGTATCGTGGGCATCGCTGTTTTGCCAGGCAGCCTTGCTTTTCTTCTGACCATCGGCACACCGCGACTGCACGCAGAGGCGACTCCATCAGCGGCAACTTCGTCACAAGTTGTCACCAATGCCACTCCTTTCTCATCCGAAGGCCCCGCCGCCTACAAGAAAATGAGTTTGGCGGAATTGATGAGTCTGGACGTCACTTCTGTATCCCGGCAGGCCGAGCCGTATGGACAGGCCCCCGCCGCCATCCAAGTCATCACGCAGGATGAAATCCGGCGCTCCGGCGCCTCCAGCATTCCCGAAGCGCTCCGGCTCGCGGACAACCTCAATGTGGCGCAGAAGAATTCCCACGACTGGGCCATCAGCGCGCGTGGGTTCAACACCGATCTGGCCAACAAACTGCTCGTCTTGATTGATGGACGAACCGTTTATACACCGCTTTTTTCCGGCGTCTTTTGGAACGTGCAGGATTATCTGCTGGAAGATCTGGATCGTATCGAGGTCATCAGTGGTCCCGGTGGGACATTATGGGGCGCGAACGCCGTCAACGGCGTCATTAATATCATCAGCAAGAACGCAAAGGATACCCAGGGGCTATATGTCGAAGGGGGCGGCGGGACGGTATTGCAGGATTTCACCGGCGTGCGTTACGGCGGCACGCTGGCGTCCAATGTCTATTTTCGCGTCTATGGCAAATATTTCGACCGGGGCAATGAGGTGTTCACCAATGGCATGGACGCGAACGATTCGTGGCGGATGGGGCAGGGCGGTTTCCGCATCGACGCGGAAACATCGCCGCAAAATAACCTGACCTTGCAAGGGGATCTCTACGGCAGCGACGTCAATGTCCCGTCGGGCGGCCAGGGCAGGGCAAGCGGCGGCAATCTCCTGGGTCGCTGGTCGCATGTCATTTCCGATGAGTCGGACATGAGCCTGCAACTGTACTACGACCGGACGCACCTGTATGATCCCATATCCAATCAATTCGGCACCGCCAATTACTTGACGGATGACCTCGATACCTACGATGTGGATTTTCAGCATCATTTCGTTTTAGGCGAGCGCAACCGGGTGATCTGGGGTGCCGGTTATCGTTTCACGCACGATGTGGTCGGCGAGGCGGCAAACCTGGCTTTTCTGCCGCCCGTGCTGAATCATAATCTGTTCAGCGGCTTTGTGCAGGACGAAATCAGGCTGCTGGAGCATGTCTCGCTGACGCTGGGAACGAAGCTCGAGCACAATGATTACACCGGATTCGAAGTGGAGCCCAATGCCCGGTTGCAGTGGAATCTGACCACTAATCAGATGTTGTGGGGCGCAGTTTCGCGCGCGGTCCGAACGCCATCACGCGTTGACCGGGACATTCGTGAACCCAATGGACCGATCGCCGTCCTGGCCGGCATGCCCAGCTTCGTCTCCGAAACGGTGATCGCTTACGAATTGGGTTACCGCGCTCAACTGAGCCAAAAGGTTTCCGGTTCCATCTCCGCCTTTTACAATGACTATGATAATATTCGGAGTACGAGCATAACCCCCGGCGGTTTGTTTGGCGTTTTGCCGCTCTTCTTTGCGAACAATCTTCAAGGTGAAACGTACGGGTTCGAACTCAGCGCGGATTATCAGGTGCTGGATGGCTGGCGGTTGCACGGCGGCTATGACCTGCTTAAGGAACATATCCATGTCAAATCGGGCCAGACGGATCTCAACAACGGGCTCAATGAGACCGCTGATCCTCAGCAACAATTCTCCCTACGTTCCTCCTTTGACCTGCCAGCACACCTGGAGTTGGACACCGGACTTCGCTGGGTGGATCAATTGAGCCTCAATAATAACGGCTCACCCTCCATCGTCCCCAGCTATTTTGAATTGGATGCCCGTCTCGCCTGGCATCCCACCCCCAGGCTCGAAATTGCCATCGTTGGACAAAACTTGCTGCACGATCACCACCAGGAATACGGCACCCCGAATGCCCTGCCGGTTCAGGAGGAAATTCAGCGGAGTGTTTACGCAAAGGTTTCATGGCGATGGTAGCCGAGGCCGACGGCCAGGTGGATATGAACCTTTCCATTTCCAAAACAAAGCGCGAACGCTTCGGCGGGAAGTATTGCCTTTTTATTTTCCTGCTGGCGGCCGCCCTGGCATTCATTCCGGTAACGGCGGGCGCACAAGCCGCTGCCTCCAAAGAGTATCAGATAAAATCAGCCTTTCTGTTTAACTTTGCTCAATTCGTTGAATGGCCGGCCAATACGTTCACGAACGCCGAGGCGCCATTTTGCATCGGCATCCTGGGCGAGGATTCGTTTGGCAGGGCTTTGGACGAAACCATCCAGGGCGAAACCATTCAAAATCACAAATTACTGATTCAACGGTCGCAGCGGTTGGAAGACTTGCAGGCTTGCCAGCTTGTCTTCATCAGCAAGTCGGAAAAGGGGCGGGTGGCTGAGGTGCTGTCAAAACTAGGCGACCGGCGGATATTGACCGTGAGTGAACTGCCCGGTTTTGCCAGTCGCGGCGGCATGATTAATTTTTACCTGGAAGGTAAAAAGGTGCGATTCGAAATCAATCCCGCCGCTGCGCAACGCGAAGGGCTGAAGATAAGCTCGCAATTGCTTAGTCTGGGAAAAATCATTGAACCGGAACCGCCGAAAGGCGGCAGATAGCATGAGTTGGTTCCAAAATCTGCCCATCAAGCGAAAGCTGACACTGGTTATTTTACTGACCTGTTCCGTGGTATTGTTGCTGGCTTGCGGAATCCTGGCGGCCTATGAACTGTTTGATTTTCGCCGGATCATGGTGCGCGATATGACGGCTTTGGCGGATGTGCTGGCCAAGAATTCCCGCGCCGCACTCGCCTTTAAGGATGAAGACGCCGCGCACGAAATGTTACTGGCATTGCAAGTCGAGCCGGACGTGGTGGTGGCCGGCCTTTATACTCCGAATGGAATGCGGTTCGTGGATTACTCTCGTTCCGGGGTCGCCGCGCCGCCGGTGGCGCTGGCCAGCGATGGTTATCAATTTGCACACGGTCATCTGGAAATATTCCGCCCGGTCATTCTCAATGGAAAACGCATCGGCACACTGCATCTCCGGGCCGAACTGAAGGGAGTGTACCAGCGGTTGCGATTATTCGGCGGCATTGCCGTGCTCGTCCTGTTCGGTTCCTGCGCCGTGGCCTTGGTTATCTCCGCGCCGTTGCAACGGCCCATTTCCCAGCCGATTTTGGACTTGGCCGAAACCGCCCGCGCCCTTGGCGAGCACAAGGATCATGCCGTGCGCGTCACCTCCCGGGGACGGAATGAAATCGGCATGCTGACTGATGCCTTTCAGCAGATGCTGGCTGGCATTGCGGAGCGGGAGAATGCCCTGCGTACCACGAATGAAACCTTGCGCGGGGAAATTGGTGAGCGCAAAAGTGCCGAAGGTCGGGTGCAGGCGCAGTTGGGTCGGCTGGAATTGCTCAATCAGATAACCCGCGCCATTGGCGAGCGCCAGGATCTGCCAAGTATTTTCCAGGTGGTCATAAAAAATTTGGAGGACTATCTGCGGATCCAGTTCGGTTGCGTCTGTCTCTATGATCAGGCAGGCACCCTTACGGTGGCCAGCGTGGGCGTTCAAAGTGGAACCTTGGCCTCGGAACTGGGCATGACGGAACACGCGCAAATCCCGATCGGTGAAAACGGCCTCTCCCGGTGTGTGCAAGGACGATTGGTGTACGAACCGGACACGCAGCAAATACAGGCGCAATTCCCGCAACGACTCGCGCAAGGCGGCTTGCGTTCGCTGGTGGTGGCGCCACTCCTCGTGGAGAGCCAGGTCTTTGGTGTGCTGGTTGCCGCACGGCGGGAACCCGAAAGCTTTAGCAGCGGCGAATGCGAGTTCCTGAAACAGTTGTGTGAACATGTCGCCCTCGCCGCGCATCAGGCGCAACTCCACGACGCATTGCAGCAAGCTTATGACGACTTGCGCCAGACGCAGCAAACCGTCTTGCAGCAGGAACGCCTGCGGGCGCTGGGCCAGATGGCCAGCGGCATCGCGCATGACATCAACAATGCCCTTTCACCCGTGGCGCTTTATACGGAGTCTCTGCTGGAGCGGGAACCCAATCTTAGCGACCGCGCCCGCGATTACCTGATCACCATCCAACGGGCCGTTGAGGATGTGGCTGCGACGGTTGCCCGCTTGCGGGAGTTTTATCGGCAACGAGAGTCGCAGTTGACGCTCACGCCGGTGGCGGTAAACCGGCTGCTGCAACAGGTCATTGACCTCACCCGCGCCCGGTGGCGTGATATGCCATTGCAACAGGGTATGGTGATCCAGATGCAGACCGAGTTGGCGCCGGACCTCCCGGCCATCATGGGGGCCGAAAGCGAAATTCGTGAAGCGCTCACCAACCTTGTTTTTAACGCGGTGGATGCAATGCCAAATGGAGGCACTCTGACGCTGCGCACCAAAATCACCGAAGGTGCTCCAGACTCCCTGAAAACCGCCGCGCCACATCGCGTTCAAGTGGAAGTTTCGGATACCGGCATTGGCATGGACGAGGAGACGCGCCGCCGCTGCTTGGAACCATTCTTTACCACCAAGGGCGAGCGCGGCACCGGCCTTGGCCTGGCCATGGTATATGGAATGGCGCAACGGCACAGCGCGGAGATTGAAATTGAAAGCATCGTGGGCAGGGGCACCACGGTGCGCCTAAGCTTCGTCGTGCCGGCTACGGTCACCCTCGGGCCGACACAGGTTGCCATCTCATATCCTGTGCCCTCGCGTCTGCGTCTCTTGATTGTGGATGACGATCCCATGTTGATTAAATCATTGCGCGACACGTTGGAGGCTGATGGCCATGTGGTCAGCACGGCAAACAATGGTCAGGAGGGCATCGCCGCCTTCCGCGCAGCGCAGGAGAAAAATGAGATCTTCGCCGTCGTGATCACCGACCTGGGCATGCCGTACATGGATGGTCGCAAGGTTGCCAGCGCCATCAAAGCCATGTCCCCAGTCACGCCGGTGATTCTCCTTACGGGTTGGGGCCAGCGACTATTGGCCGAGGGGGATGTGCCGCCGCATGTGGACCGGGTGCTCAGCAAGCCGCCCAAGTTGCGCGAATTGCGCGAAGCTCTGGCACAATGTTTGCTCCCTAAAAGCTCTTGATTAAATTGCGGCATGCAAAACGAACCCACACCAAAGCCTGACAAATCATCTGCGCGCATCCTCATTGTGGATGATGAAGCGGCGCAGATGAAAGCGCTTTGCGACACCCTGCGGGACCATGGCTATATAACCACAGGTTTTAGTTCGGCTAACGCGGCGCTGGCCGGGATGGGTGCCCAGCAGTTCGACCTTGTGCTCACAGATTTGATGATGCCGGAAATGGATGGCATCAGCCTGCTCCGGCGGGCTTTGGAGATTGACCCCAATCTGGTCGGCATCATCATGACCGGCGAAGGCACCATCACCACCGCTGTGGAGGCGATGAAAACCGGCGCTTTTGATTACATTCTCAAGCCTTTTAAGTTGAGTGTTATATTGCCGGTGCTCGCCCGTGCCTTGGCTATGCGCCGGTTGCGAATTGAAAACGTGGAATTGGAGTTGCGCATCGGCAAGCGAACCGCCGAACTCGAAGCCGCAAATAAGGAATTGGAAGCCTTCAGCTATTCCGTATCCCACGATCTGCGCGCCCCGTTGCGGCACATAAACGGTTATGCGCAGGCGTTAAGCGATGATTCCGCCACGGCGTTCAGTGAGCCCGCCCGACGCTACATAGCTTCCATCTCCCGATCCGTCGACCGAATGAGCACGCTGATTGATGACTTGCTGGAATTTTCTCGCATGGGCCGCGCGGAGATGCATCAGTCCCAATTCAGCATGGGTGACTTGGCGCATGAAGTAATCGGGGAAATGGCCGGTGATATCCACAGCAGGAATATCGAATGGGACATTCAACCGCTCCCGGTCGTTGGCGGGGATCGCGCCCTGCTGAAGCAGGTCTGGGTCAATCTGCTTTCCAATTCCGTCAAATACACCCGTCCGCGCGACCCGGCGAAGATCAAGGTCTCCTGTGCCGAGGAAAACGGCGAATGGAAGTTTCAAGTGCAAGACAACGGTGTGGGATTTGACATGCGCTATGTGGATAAGCTGTTTGGCGTGTTTCAACGTCTGCATAACGTTGAAGAGTTTGAGGGAACGGGAGTCGGCCTGGCCAATGTGCGGCGCACAATTGTCCGGCACGGAGGACGCACCTGGGCCGAGGGCAAAATTAATGAAGGAACAACCTTTTATTTCACCCTTCCCATCAGGAAATGAGCTTTCACAACGGTGATCACTGTCTCATTCCTCCTCTGGATTTTCTGAGCGCAAATTGACTCACGCTGAATGAAGTTCTGAGCCACGGGTTAAAGCATCGTTCCCCGCCCATGGCATGGCCTTTGCTAATTAGCTCAAAATGGCAAGAGGCTTGTCCATACGAATCACTCTGTGCGTAATCTGGCTGTCGCTGGTCGGTGCTGGTTTTGCCGTTATCTTGAATTACCAGAACGCCGGCGGTCGCGTCGGTATCACCCCGCAGCGTTGGCCTGCTGGGGCTGCCATAACTTTGGACCACGATCACGACACCCTGCTCATGTTTGCCCATCCCCAATGCCCCTGCACCCGCGCCAGCATTGAAGAATTGAATCAGCTTCTGGCTCAAAGTCACGGCACGGTCGCAGCGCATGTGCTCTTCTTCAAGCCCGCCGGATTTCCAACCAATTGGACCCGGGCTGGTTTGTGGCAAAGCGCTTCGGCCATTCCAGGGGTGATGGTGCACGACGATCTTAATGGCTCACAGGCACGCCAGTTTGGGGCGGAAACCTCCGGTTATGTCCTGCTTTATGACACTCAGGGGCAATTACTGTTTCAGGGAGGAATCACCGGTGGCCGTGGTCATGCTGGCGACAACGCGGGTGAAAATGCGCTTCTTTCGTTGTTGGCGGGTAAAATTGTGAATTCAAAGCAAACGGAGGTTTACGGCTGTTCCTTGCTCGCTCAATGCCCGGTTTCGCAGGAAGGAGCGGCTAAATGACGGCTTCCCCGGCAAATGCACCCGCTATCACTGAAACAGTTTCCACGCGTACTTCCGAACTGTTCAAGGAGCAGCAGCAAAGCATCGTTCGACATACCGATCGGATTTTCGTCCGCCTGATGATCTGTCAGTGGCTTTTTGGCATCGCGCTGGCCATTTGGATCTCACCGCGAAATTGGGCGGGCACCACCAGCCACATCCACTTGCACGTGTGGGTGGCGGTGCTTTTGGGCGGTGCCCTCACCGCCGTGCCCGTGCTGTTCGCGCTGATTCAACCGGGAAAAACTTTGACGCGCCACGTCATCGCCATCGGACAAATGTTGATGTCGGCGTTGTTAATTCATCTGTCCGGCGGACGCATCGAAACTCACTTTCACGTCTTCGGTTCCCTGGCGATTCTGGCCTTCTACCGGGACTGGCGAGTACTGATCTCCGCCTCGGCCGTCGTGACTGTGGACCACTTGCTGCGCGGAATTTTTTGGCCGCAATCCGTTTACAACGTGCTCTCCGCGCCAATCTGGCGGTCCCTTGAGCACGCTGGTTGGGTGGTCTTTGAGGTCACCTTTTTGATCATTGCCATCCGCAAAAGTTTGAGTGAGATGCAACTCGTGGCGGAGCGGCAGGCCGGGTTGGAATCCTTAAAGGCAGGCATCGAGCGGACGATTGCCGAGCGCACGGCGGATTTGACACAGGAGAACATCGAGCGCCGGCTGGCAGAGGATCAACTGCGGAGAAGTCAGTCCCAATTGGCGCAGGCGCAAAAGATCGCCCGCCTCGGCAGTTGGGAATGGGACCTCGTGGCGGATAAAATGAACTGGTCAGCGGAAACCCGGCATTTGTACGGGCAGCGGGCGGAGGATACTGGCACCACGATCGCGGCCTGTTTGAGACGCATTCATCCCGATGACCTGACACGGGTTAGAAGAGCGATGGCCGAATCCGTGCACAGCCGGCAGTCCTTTGTTTGTGATCATCGAGTGCTGATGCCGGATGGCACGGAACGCTCCGTGCACAGCCATGGGGAAATTCTCGCGAACAGTCAGGGCGACCCAGTCAGGATGTTTGGGATTATCCAGGACATTACGGAAGCCACACGCGCTCAGGAGGCGTTGTTTCGCAGCGAGGAAAAGTTGCGACAATCCCAAAAAATGGAGGCGGTGGGCCGGCTGGCCGGCGGCATTGCGCACGATTTTAACAACCTGCTCACGGTGATTGGCGGCTACTGCGCGTTGTCCCTGCAAAAAATGGAGGGTGCGCACCCCTTGCAAAAAAACATAGCGGAAATTCAAAAGGCTTCCGAGCGCGCCAGCGCCTTGACCAGCCAGTTATTGGCTTTCAGCCGCAAGCAAGTTCTGCAGCCGCGCGTGCTCCTGCTCAACGAGGTCGTCAGTGGCATGGAAAAAATGCTGCGCCGACTGATTGGCGAAGACATCGAACTATCCATCAAATTCGATGATTCATTGGGCCGCGTGAAGGCTGATCCCGGCCAGATCGAACAGGTCATCATGAATCTGGCTGTCAACGCGCGCGACGCCATGCCCCGCGGCGGCAAGCTCACCCTCAGCACGGCCAACGTCACCATCGATCAAAAGTCAAATTTCCGCAATCGCACCCTGGAGATCGGTGAATATGTGATGCTCTCCATCAGTGATAACGGCATGGGCATGACGGAGGAAACCAAGTCGCATCTGTTCGAACCCTTCTTCACCACCAAGGGAGTGGGCAAGGGCACTGGTCTCGGGTTGGCGACTTGCTACGGCATTATTTGCCAGAGCGGCGGCGATATTCGCGTCTACAGCGAGGTGAATTCCGGCACGACTTTTAAAATCTATTTGCCCCGGACTGACGCCAGGCTGGAGCCGGCGGCGCAGCTCGATTTGCATCAAATGCCCGGCGGCACCGAGTCCGTGCTGGTCGTGGAGGACGACGCGGCGGTGCGGAACCTCGCTGTCATCATCCTGCGCGAACGCGGATATCAGGTCCAGGAATCCAACACTGCGTTCGAGGCGCTCGCTCTGATTAAAAAGAACCGGCCTTTTGACCTGGTGCTCACCGATGTGATCATGCCGCAAATGAGCGGCAAGGACCTCTGTGACGAAATCAAAAGCCAGTTGCCCCAGATTAAAGTACTGCTCATGTCTGGTTACACCGATGACGCACTCGCTCATCATGGTGTGCTCGAGGAAGGCTTGTCCTTCCTGGAAAAGCCCTTTTCTCCCTCCGCCCTCGCGCGGAAGGTTCGTGAGGTGCTTGACGCCGCCCTCGTCGCGCCCGCCGGCAACCAACTCCTGCCTGCCGATACTTAATCGTCCGCCGGGCACAAGCATTGCTCATTATCCCCAATCCAAGCCCCTTGGGAATGGCTTGACAGTGCCCGCGAACAGGCAGACTGTCGGCCTTACCGGTGGCTAACCCCCAAAATCTATGCCTTTAAACCTGCGCATCATTCATTCAAATGACTTTCTCAAGACGACTGCCACGGGGGAGTTTGACCGGGACACCAGCAAGCAGGCACTGATTCAAATCGCCGCCGCAAATCAGGCACCGCATAATCATGACGTGTTGTTGGATGTTCGCAATGCCTCCAGTCATTTGACGATGCTCGACATCATTGACCTCGTCAACCTGATGGTGGCGAATCGATCTTCCTTTCATCATAAGCTGGCAATTCTAACCCATGAAGGCGCGCAGTTTGATCGGGCAAAATTCATGGAACTTTATGCCAACAACCGTGGATTCCATGTGGCGGGCTTCGATGATTTTGAAGAATCCTTTAGTTGGCTCACTGACTCGTCTCCGGTCGTAAACTCATCGCTGCCCATAGCGGAAGAACTCAAAGCCGTTCCGGTCTAATGGACAGAGGGATGTGGCAGGCGGTCAGGCCCTGTTCTGCCACGGGGTGATTGGTTCATTTACCCGGCCCTCACGGAATATCGATCAAAATATCGTAAAGCGGCTCGCCCATTCTCATTACAATCTCCGCCCCATGAACACGGTGCTTGGCGCAACTGTCCACCGCCTCCCAGGTGCTCGTGAAAGTTTTGGCCTCGAGAAAACTGCTCACCCATTGCCCGTGTTTACCGAAAAACTTGAGGGTCTGTTTCTGCCGCACAAATATCGAGGTTGAAGCCATGGAAAATTAAATTAATCAAATTAATCTTTGCAAAAGGCTTTCAATGAAAGTCTGCCTGAAAATCCGAAAATGCAAATAAAATCGTTGGCGAAATGTTCCTTTTTCAGGATCCCGGCCCTGCCATCAAACTGTCCACCGCTCAACTCTATCTTTCCTGGTTGCATTTCATCATCACCAGTCCATACTCAATCGCTTTCATACCGATGAAAACCCTGTCCGTTTCCCGCATTGACGCCGGACAGCAGTACTTTCAGACAAAAGCTAAAAGCCGCGACTTGGTAGCTGGCGGGGTGATGCCTGCCGGTGACAAGGTTCACGCCTTCCAGTCGCGGTTTTTAGTTTTAGTTTGGGTATGCCGTGAAAATCACACCAAATCCAGCTGCCGCTGGTTTTGCGTCCACCAGTAGGACCATCACCGACCACACAATGAGAGGTGGTCTGACATACCCGGAAAACTTCATTCATTAGGATAATTGCGGCATCCCCCGTGTGGGGGCATGCTTCTCGTATGGCCAGTCCCTTGCGGGACTGGCCTTTTGCCTTTGCTGAAAGATTCCCGCGTTCTGATACGTATCATGATAGTAGGGAGGGTCCAGCCGCAAAAATACGGCTGGTTCCTTGTTTCTCCCTGAGGACTGGCTAAAAAGGCCGGCAAGAACGATTTTTGAAAGATCGGCCATTTTTCGACCGTAGTAGCTTTGTGACTACATGCATCATACTGCAAAACAGAAAATCGAGCCTCTACCTCAAAAGCGTATCCGAATGGACGCCTGATGATCAAAAAGCGGCAAAGTTCGAACGCATGACCGAAGCGCTTGATTTCCTGCGTACAGTCAAAGTCGAAAAAGACTCCATCGATATGGTGCTGATCTGGGGCGACCGCAGATACGACTTGCGGGTCTCCATTTAACCCTTCTTCCTCAAAAATGATCCAAGTGCCGGGTTGCCTATTTTTCCACGACCTGTTCAATCTCTGCTAGTTGGGAACACTTTTCTCATCCATAAAGTCCCCTTGGGCTTTCAACCCGCTCACCAGTCGGGCCTCGGTAAAATCAAATCTTGAGTGAAGCACCCATTAAGAGTGTCTAACTTGTCAATTAGGCAGTTCACGATGGATTTTCACTTATTATTCAAGTCGGTGCGCGAGTTGTGCCAGAATTCTCCAGTATTGGTCATTCTGGCGATAGTGGGAGTCCTTGCCTTTTTTATCATCATCCTGGATGCGCATCGCCACAAGAAGAAACGCCCCCGTCACCGCGTAAACAAGTGACGCTTTTCGGGTTTCACCCCATTTAAATCGCTCCGGTCCTGGATTAAAAAGAAGAAGTACACAACATCTCCCCGCTGGCCAAGGAGGGGCGGGGCATTTTTATTTTTCCATTAGTTCGTGATAGTCACAAAAATCATCCGCCCGCAGGCTAAATTAAAAGGGGCGGACCCCGGATAGGGCCGCCCCCCACTAACATCCCTCAATGAGGAACCATAAACAACATGCCACCCCCTGCACTTTATGCAAATTGCGGGGAAGCGTCCTTGACCAACTCTGCCATGGTTTTCAGCACTTGATTTGGCTCCGGTGGACACCAGACCACACCGGCCGCAAAAGAAGCGGTGGTCGGATGATAGATGCTGCCATATTCGCAGGTTACGTCTGCCAGGAGTGCGCACAATGCCCCTTTGTGAATGACGGGGGCCTTAAAATTCCAAACGCAATCGGAGCTGAAACCTCTGAGATGATCCGAGGCGGATCCCACATGCGCATCAAACTGGTCGTAGAGTTTGAATTCGATCCTTGCCCAGTCCAAATTAGCATGAGTTCGACCTGTCACCCGTCCGGTAATATAACGAATCCCAAATTCACCAGCTTCCCATCGGAGGCCCTGTATTTCCAGGGAGTATCTCTCGGTGAATGATGATTCGCCCGCACGGGCTCCATCCAGCACGGTTTCCATGTGACAATTCGGACAGATGTGTATTTCGCCAGCCCGAACGGCAGGAAAGCGGAGTTGACTTGCGCAGAAGTGACAACGGCATATCGCGTATTTTTCGTCCCTTACCATAAGTAAAACCCGCGGACAAGTATGGCGCGGTCTCTTCAATTCCAGCGCCGGGAACGTGCCCGATGATTGACACTATATTTCTTATAGGGTGAATGCCTATGGGGTGACTACCCCAGCGCGGCCTGCCGGGGCAGCCTCTGGTTAAAAACGGAATAAAAAAGAGCGACCCATCCGTGAGTGAGTCGCTCCATAATGGTGCTTTTTTCCGTCCGCGCGGGAGACGAAAATGTTTTGTCAAACCGTCAGCAAGTGTTGGCAGGCCGCCCGCAATTTTTTAAGTTGCGCCTTTGATCGCGCCTCGATGTAACAGCGGATGAGCGGTTCGGTGCCGCTGGCGCGAAATGCGACCCACTCGCGATTGGGCAGTAAAAATTTGTAACCATCCGTGGTGATGAATTTCTCCACCTGGAACGGACCGATGGCCGTCAATCCGGAGCCCAGCTTGGCCAGCAGCGCTGCCTTCTTATCCGGTGGAATCGAAACATTAATGCGGTCGGTATGAAACTCGCCGGTTTTCTTTTCAATCTCCCGCAGGATTGCGCCAAGGGATTTTTTCTCCGTCGCCACAAGCTCAGCCATCAGCAAACAAGCCAGGATGCCATCCTTTTCCGGCACATGGCCCTTCACGCTGAGCCCGCCCGATTCCTCTCCGCCAACAATGATTGGCTCACTCTCCATCAGCGCGCCAATGTATTTGAATCCCACCGGAGTTTCGTAAACTTTCACGCCCAGCATTTCAGCGACGGCATCGACCTGATGACTGGTGGGAACGGTGCGGACAACGGCTCCGGTCCAGTGGCGGTTTTTCTTCAGGTGATACAGCGCCAGTGCCAGGACTTGGTTGGGCGTCAGCCAGGTTCCATCTTTGTCCACGATGCCGAATCGATCCGCATCGCCATCCAGTCCCAGCCCGAGTTGGGCCTTGCCGCTGCGGACAAATTTGCTGACCTCCTGCATCCCTTCCGAGTTGGGCTCGGGGTGATGCCCGCCAAAAAGCGGGTTCCGTTCATCATGGAAAACCGTTACCTTGGCGCCGGCTTCCCTCAGCAATGTATCCAGGTAACCGTGGCCGGTCCCATACATCAACTCCACCGCAACCCTCATTTTCGCTTTCTTGATCACGTCAAAACGAATGAGCTTATGCATTTGCTTGAAGTATTCCGGCTGCGGATCAATCGTTTTGCATTGATAAGTCCCGATCACCGCCGCGTTGAAACTCCAGTTTTGGGCGGCAAGTTGCGCCACATGGGCTTCAATTTGTTGCGTGACCTCCGGCGTCGCCGGTGCGCCGTTGCTGGTCGAAAACTTGAGTCCCTGGTATTCCGCCGGATTATGGCTGGCCGTCATGTTGATGCCGCCAATCGCCTTGCGCACACGAATGGTATGGGCAATGACCGGCGTGGGCGTATCGCGCTGGCAGAGCAGGGGAGTCAGGCCATTGCTGGCCAAGACTTCGGCGGCCGCCAGGGAAAATTCACGGCCCAAAAAACGCGTGTCATAACCGAGGATGACAATTGGCTTTCGCCCATAAATGGCAGATTGCGGGTTGGCCAGTTCGGCCTTGAGATATTGCGCGATGGCCTGGGTCGCCAGACGGACATTGTCGAAAGTAAAATCGCGCGCAATCAAACCGCGCCAGCCGGATGTGCCAAATTTAATCGGGGAAGTCATAATAGTACTTAAGCGGGGTCAAACCGACGCAGGACCTTTCCATCAACAATCCCAAAAAGCCGGACCGAGCTGGCTTAACTCTTCCAATCAAAAGCCCGTTTCTTCAGGGCGTAAATATAACCGACGAACAGGATGCCCAGAAAAGTGATCATCGAGCCAAAAATCATGTTGGCATAAACACCCTTGAGCATCTCCTTGTAAATCACCGCCCACGGATAAAGGAATACGACTTCGATATCAAACAGAATGAACAACATGGCCACGAGGTAGAATTTGACGGAAAGACGGGTGCCACCTTCGCCGATGGGGATCATGCCGCATTCGTAGGCCGTGTCCTTGATGCGGGCGCGGTTCCCGAGCTTGCGATTGCGGTTTCCCAGTTTGCCCAGCAGCACGGACGCCACCAGCGAGCCAAACGCAAAACCGATTGCCACCAACCCCAAAATCAATACCGGAACATATTCTTTTAGCTGCGCATCTTCCATGGCCCTAATCTAAAAATGCCTTTCGGCCTTTGGCAAGCGTAATTGCCGTTAAAGCGGCTGGAAAATCGCCATTTCCAGGCTAAAGCCCACTTGCAGCGGCCGCGAAGCGGGGGAAATTAGGTGTAGGAGCGATTTGTGATGGGTAAAATTCTAGTCGGCACTGCGAGTTGGACCGATCCCGGGTTTGTGGCGGATTGGTATCCAAAATGGGTCTCCGCTGCCGACCGCTTGCGCTGGTATGCGGAACATTTTCCGCTGGTAGAGGTCGATTCCACCTTTTACCGAATTCCCGTGGCGCGCTTTGTAGAACGTTGGAGTGAACAAACGCCGGATCCTTTTGTCTTTGACGTCAAACTGCACCAACTCCTGTCGCGGCATAGCACGAGACCGGAATTATTGCCGCCAGACCTGCGCGCCAAAGCCGCGGTCAAAGGTAAAAGGGTAGAGTTGACGCCCGCACTGGAAGCGGCGGTAACCAAACGATTCCTGGCCGGAGTGCAACCTCTGGAGGAGTCCGGAAAACTGGGTGCGTTGCTGCTGCAACTCTCGCCCTCATTTGACCCGAACAATCATCAGTTGAGTGAACTCGATTCACTGCTCAAATTGCTGAAGGGCCGACGAGTGGCCATTGAGTTGCGAAATCGCCGTTGGGTTGCCGCCGGGCAGTTGGCGCAAACCGAAGCATGGTTCAAGCAGCACAAGGTAAGCTTTGTGTTGGTGGACGCGCCGGACGATCCTCATTTCATGATCATGCCAAAGCTCGATTTGGTAACGAATCGCAAACTGGCTTATCTGCGGGCGCATGGAAGGAACGCGCGCAGTTACATTGCAGGACGTACCGTGGCCGCGCGCTTCGCCTACGATTACAATAAAAAGGAACTCGAGGAAATGGCGCAGCGCGCACTAAACATCGCGCAGCACGCCGGTGAAATCCATCTGGTGTTTAACAACAATGCCTCTAATTTTGCGCCCAAAGCGGCAACGGCCATTCAAAATATCCTGCGCCAGGAACATCCGGAGGCCGTTCCAAAAACCGAAGCCCAGGAGGAATTCAGTTATGCCTGAGCCGCCGAGAGCCATCAGGCGGGCCGCCGCGGAATCGCGCTCGGTTATCGAATCGGGCGCGCGTCAGCGAAAATCCGACGTCGTCAAACAACTCGAACAACTCGACGCCAAGATTCGCGCCTGCATCCGTTGCCCACTGCACCAATCTCGCACCCTCGCCGTTCCCGGGGAAGGCAAAGCAAATGCCAAAGTGATGATCATCGGCGAAGCGCCGGGCCGGAGCGAAGACCAGACCGGCCGCCCGTTCGTCGGCAATTCCGGAAAGTTTTTGGATCAGGTCCTGGCCGGCACCGGTTTTGAGCGCTCCGATTTTTTTATCACCAACATCGTCAAATGTCGTCCGCCCTCGAACCGCACGCCTAGGACAAGCGAAATTGAGACCTGCACCTCGCTTTATTTGTTTAACCAAATTTCACTCATCAATCCGAAACTCATCGTGCTGCTGGGGCTCGTGGCAGTGAAAAAGTTGCTCGGGTTTAGAACCGTGGAAGCGGCGCGCGGACGGATCATCGAGCACGACGGACAGAAATTTCTGGCCACCTATCATCCGGCGGTGCGTTTTTACCGCGAAGAATTGGCGGAGAAAATCGAGGAAGACTTCGCCATTCTAAAGGAGGAAATGAAGAAACTGTAAACGGCTCACTTTCTGAAAAGCGACAGGATAAGTGTCAAAATAATGCTCAATAATATGCAGGTCACCACCGGGAAATAAAAACTGAAGTTTCCCCTCGTATAATGAATATCTCCCGGCAGGCGTCCCAGCCAGCCCCGCCCCAAGCCGGACCAGAGCAAAGCGCCAACCACCGCCAGCACAATTCCCGCGATAACCAGCAATTTCCCCACCTCGTTCATCTTGTTTATCTTATGCCATTGCCGGACGTATTTCAAACCGGGGGCAGGCAGTTTTCCTCATTATCGGAAAGATATTGATTGCGCTAAGGGGTTTTTTAGTGATTATTACGTTTCCGTTTGATCGGAGCGTAGCTCAGCCTGGTAGAGCACTTGGTTTGGGACCAAGACGTCGCAGGTTCAAATCCTGTCGCTCCGACCAATGTTTACCGTAATGCAAAAGAGCAAAAAGCCCTGTCGCTCGACAGTTCAAGGACGGGCTGGATGGCCCTGGCCAATGCGGCACAAGCCGGATAGCGTCTGAGCCAGATAATTCGCCGGATTGAGATAACACAGCCAATTCATAGTCAAAAGCCCAGCGCGTATTTGCTGGAAAGGTAGTTTTCCGTGCCAGCAATCTCGCTGGCACTCAAAGCGCGGTTGTAAATAATGATTTCCGCGATTTGTGCATCCATATAGTTGTCACCAATGCCAAGCGTGCCAGTAAGCACGTTTAGAGAACTGGCTTTTCCTCCAGCGGTGACAGCAACAACACCGTTCGTTGCAATCGACATCGTGCTGCCAGCACGGGCAAATCTCCAGCAGCGTAACGCTGAAATGTTCCCAACAAAGCTGACAGTATCAGTGCCAAGCTGAAACGAAGCAGAGTTGCCGCCAAACCCGCTCAAATCGTTTAGGTAAAAGGAAGAGCCGCCATCGAATGCACCAAAAATGCGAGTGCCCGTAATTGTGCCGCCAACTGCGGTCTGCTTTGAGACCACAAAAATCGTGCTATCCGTATGGTTCACCACATCCACCAACCAATCACGGTTTGCGCCAGGAGCTCCCAAGCGAGGCGGTGTGGGTTGTGGCCCTTGAAAGTGAACAATGCGTTGACCGTTGACGGCGTTCTCCATAATGGAAATGCCGGTAGGAGAGCCAAACAGAACGGAAACGCTGCCCTTACTTCCCCAACTGAGAACGTTGGTTCCGCTCAGGCTCATATTAATTACCGGGTCTAGCCAAATCGTCGGATTTGCCGCGATGTTAAATTGGTTGTAGTAACCCGCGAACAAACCGTTGCGAATGGCCTGGAATTGAGCCACCCCGTTATTAGTGACCGGAATATCCACGGAAGGCCAAATGGGTTCGGCTGGAGTGTCAAAGCCAAGTTGCCTCAAGGCAACACGAGCAAACATTACCGCGCCCGCCAATGTGGGATGGAGGCCGTCCAAAGGATTATGAACACCCGAATTTACCAGCGCGTTGTAATTGGTGTAGCCGGTAAAAAGGTCGATGTAATAAACATTGTTGCTGCTCGTGGCGATGGCCGATTTTAAAAAGTTATTATCCCGAATTGTGCCCGCATTGTTCGGATCACTCACACGCGGAAAATCTGACTGCAAGGCAACCACAGTATTTGAGGTCGGCTGGACGTAATTCAAAATGGTTTGCAGCTGTGGCAACGTCGCCGTTGATCCAAAAACCCAATGCCGTCCCGCTATTAGGGACAAGTCCGGGTTGATGCTGACAAAAAAGTTGCTTAGGACCCCGAAATAATTAATGTCGGTTTCCAGCCACTGAGCCGGAGTAGTGCCGCCCCACCCCCAATGATAATCAACCACGCCGCCATTCGTGTTTATCAACTCTCCTTGAAGGATGATATTGGTCGCGGTATCGCCAAAGAAAATGATGGCGTTGTTAGTCGAATTTTGGCTTGGAAAATTTGTGTAAACGACGTTGGTCGAAGCGCTGAACGTGTTAATGGAAAAACTCTCATTCACGAAAGGATTTGTGTGCTGGACGTGCATCACGCCGCCATTAGGCCACGTGAGGTAGCGGAAACCCCACTGATTGATCCAAGTGGGATTTGGCATATTGCAAAGGTCATCACTTTGAAGCATCCCGGCGCTTTGCCCGGCGTAGATGGCTGCTACGCCATCGACAAAATTTGTCGTCTCCCGGTTTGTAAGGGCGGTTAAACCAAAGGCACCGGCCCAGCGCAAGTAGCCAATCCCGCCATCCCCATAAGACAATTTTAAATCGCTCATCATCTGACCATTGACGCACGCCCTTACCGTTGCCGGATCGGAAAAGGAGTCAATCCCGGACATCACCCGGTAAAGCGCGTTGGAATGGGTAAGCCGTGCCAGGCCGGGAGCAGTGCCGATTTCCGCACTATGGACAGTATTTGTTAAAGCAGCCAGGAGAAGCACCGTTTGCGCCGTGGTGATATTGTTACTCATGGCGAGAATTGGTGAGAACGGATGGCGCCAAAATACTAAGCGGCGGACTCGTAATGACCAGCACAAATATGTCCATGGTGTTGGTTATGATGGCAAGCTGGTTGCCTATATGCACTAGGGCCTGTTAACACTAATTGACAATCGAAGGGTTTGAGGCATTCTTGGTGGGCATGGAGTTAACCGAAAGTCAGTTTGAACGTATTGCTCATTGCCTGCCGCGCCAACGTGGCAACGTCGGC
>JAQGPA010000164.1 GCA_028293325.1 Pedosphaera sp.
CAGGCACCAGCCGCCGCTGAACAGCACCCAGCTTGGCGTCCAGATGCGTTTCACCACCGGGCAGATGCCGAGCGCGCCCAGCAGCCAGCCGGCGGCAAGACCGATGACTCCGGCAATGGCCAGCCAGCGAACTTTGCCAAACGATGGGCGTTCGCGGCGCAGCACGCCGCCGGTGATCAAACCAAGAATCATCGTGCCCAGCAGGGGAATGAAATTGAGCGTGGCATAACCGCCGTCGTCAGCGTACGCGAAGGGTTGCGCCTGCGGAAAAAGATTCAGAAACCAGACGTCGCACGCCCAGGCCGGATTGGTATTGAGGCTCCAATGCCCGGCGAAACCAGGCAGCAGTTGATCGGGGCTGGTGCCGGCATGGCTCCAGTCAAATCCCGGTCCCGGCAACGGATACAGCGCAAACGCCAGCCAATACGCGACCAAAATCACGGCCAGAGCCGCCCATTGAAAACGCACGGAACGCAACGCGAGCAAATACAGGAACCCATAGCCCAGGCCGATTTGCGTGAGCGTGTCTTTGAAAGTCCAGAAGGTTTGAGATTGATCCAGCGACCGCAAAAACACCCCCAGAAAAACCAGCACCAACGCCCGCCCGAAAGCGTGGACTGTGCGCTGCCATTGCGGTTGTCCGGCGATGGCCCGCCGCGCCAGCGAATACGGCAGCGCCACGCCGACCAGGAAAGAAAAGCCCGGCTGGATCAAATCGAACAGTGAACAACCGATCCATGCGGAATGACTCAACTGATGATTCAAAAACGTCCAGAACCCGCTTCCTGACAAATTTTTTGCAACGTCAGGAATATCCAGGACTTCGGTCATCATCAGGAGCATGACGAAGCCGCGGAAGGCGTCAATCGAGCCAACACGGCGGCCCATCGCTGGGGCAGGCACAGCGAGAGCAGCGGGTTGAACAGAATCATACGCGGCAGAATTCATTTTTGGGTTGTTGATTCCAACACCAGAACTTCAAAGGGTTTCAGGGTGAACATGTGCGGCTGGCCGCTTTCGAGCGTGGTCGGTGGCAGTTCATGATCTTTCTGCCATGGGCTCTGCATGACGAATTTTCCCGTTGCGCCGGCCGGCAATTCAAACAGCGTGGCCGCATCCGCCGTAAAATTCGCCGGCTGATCGTTGGGATTTCGCAGAACGATGATGCCTTTGCGGGGGCTCCACGAAGCCCAGCCATAAACTTCATTTTTGCCCGGATCGCCGCCAATCCAGTGCGTGTCCACGAGCACGTCGGCATTGGCGCGCGACCATTTTGCGGCTTCGGCCAGATCGTCCCAGTTTTGCGCGTTCATCAGTTTGGGCGTGATATACAGCTCCTGCAACTGCGTGCCATTGCCGAAGAATTCGCGGACTTCATCGGCAAAATCCGCGTCGGTCGTCACGTTCAACTGGCTGGCATTGGTCGCATAAATGATTCCGTGCAGCATCAGGGAATTGAGCGGATACAGTGGACCGCGTTGCACGACGTTGTCGTAGGTTTCCTTGTCGCGATACGTCAACCAGCGTTGGCGGGCGGAACCTTTGCCATAAAAATCGTGATCCGCCCCGCCCCGCCAGGTGGAATCCCCGCCCAGCAGCCAGAACGGCGACGGCCAGGTGCCGGTGGTCAGGTTGATGTAAATGTCCGGCTTGGCGGCCCGCAAATCCTCGACGAGCCGCAGCATCGCATCGCCGTCGCGCATCAGCCCGGTTTCATTCGCCCTAGCCCCGGCGGCCAGGCCGTCAAACTTGAACTGGTTCACGCCGTATTTCTGCACCATCTCCAGGCAGATGTCGTGAAAGCGCTGATAGTATTTCGGCCCGGCGAGGGAAAATCCGCTGGCGTTGGTTTCGTAGCCAAACTGGCTGGCATATTTCAATCGCTGGATTTTCGCCACGTCATAGCCGCCAAACGGCGAGACCCACACGCCGATGCCGACGTGATATTTTGCGGTCTCCGCTTTCAAGGGTGTGAAACCATTCGGAAAACCGGCATGAAATTTCCAGAGGGATTTATTGTCATCCCAGCCGTCGTCAAACAGGTAGGAGTCCATCTGCACGCCGCGCTGCTGCACCAGTTGAACGCCAAACTGTTGGATGGCATCCAGGCTTTGCGCCTCGTTGAATTTTTGCTTGTCCCACGCAATATCGAACCACGAGTTGTAATGCAGAAACGGCCGGTAAGGATGCGCCCGTGCGCTCTCAATGTAGGCGAGGAAAGCGCGCCGCATCTGGCCGGGGACCGCCACGCCCAGCACGAAACGCTGCACGAGCGTTTCGCCGTCTTTCAGCACCGCGTTCCGGGTCAGGCGGCATTGCACGTCATGATCGGCGGCGACCGTGTTCTGTGCCATGGGATGTTCGTAACCGCAAAAAAACGTGCCGGCGACCACCGGCGAACCATCCACGGTGCCGATGGTTTTCGCACCCGCAACCGGCTGGTCAAACAAGGTGATCTCCTTGATTAAGACGTCGCCCCCGGTGGCGCGCAGAGTGAGCTGCTGTTGCAAGTAGTTTGCACCTTCGCGCAGTTCCGCCTGCCAGATGGCGGTGAGATGGTCGGGTTCGTCGGCGAATATTAACGTCAATTGGTGACCGGTGAAATGGCGGGCCAACGTGGGCGACGCTGGATCTGCCGGTAGCTCGTCCGTGCGCGGAACGCCAACCAGCTTGAGTTCGGAGGCTTTGATGGTTCGTCCGTCGCCCAACACCAATTGAAAACATTCGCTCTGGATGTTGAGCACGGTGCCGTCAGCCTTGTCCTTGAGCGTGGAGGTCAATTTGCCCGACGCCAAATACCACTGCCAGGCGATGGCGCTGTTCTCCAATTTCCCACTGTCTTGCGCACGGCAAACCAGAGTGGAAACCAACAACAGGGCGACGATCATGAGTGTGTTCTTCATCGTAAATTCTTTTTTTGATTTAACTTCTGCAAAACCTATGGCATTGCCGCAAACTCACTGCGTCAGCCGGAAAAATTGCTGGCCGCTCCCGGGAGTAAAACTGTAGGGGTTGGTCGCCGTGGTCAAACTCGTCCAAACCGGAGGCGTCAGCGAAGCGGTGGATTGCAACGTGCCCGGCCCCGTCCAATTGATATTGATGACGCTGTTGGATTGCGTGATGAAAAGCGATCCCAGTTGCGGCGGGGCAATTTGATACTCGATGCCGGTTTCCACGGCGGTTTCCGGCCCACGATTATCCTGCAACAACAGGCGCAGGGGATTGCCGCCAAAAACCTTGCTGTTGTCGGGATAGCGCGCTGCCAACGAGACTTGAAACTCAAATTCAGTGGCACTGACCAACGGCGCGACCGCCCAACCCAGATTGGAAACGGCTCCGGCATTGAAGCTGCCATTACGCTGATCGTAACCGTAACCGCTTTCAATCATCATTTCCGAGCCGAACAACGCGCCCGTGACCAGATAGCCGGTCGCAGCGTTTAAATCCGTGTCAAAAAACAGGTGGGAGTAATAATCAGAGAACAGCGCGTAAGGCGATGCCAGGATGACGTGACCATAGAGATAATTCGTGTCGTTGGCGAACTGGACTTGAATGTAATTCACCGGGTTGCCACCTGGCGTGCCCTGATACGCCCAAGGCACCCCGGTCCAATCAGCGAACGAACCGTCAACCGTGATTTTTTTATAAGTGCTGAGAACATTGGTTCCGGCGGCAACCGTGATTGAAACCGCGTTGGTGTCTTCGTGCGCCGGACTGCACCTGTCCTCGGCGCGAACCGCAAAGGCGTAGGTCAGGCCGTTTTGCAAGCCGGTTACCGTGTAGCAATAAGGGAAAACACCCGGCCCGGTTCCGGTGGGATAATTGTAGTTGGCGGGCATTCCCGGCGTGAGATGGGAAAGTTTGGTGGCCGTGGCAAAGTTCACCGTTCCGCCGGTTGAATAATAAAGGTTGTAATAAACCGGACCGGTCTGATCCCGGGCCACATCCCAATAAACCGTCACGCTGCCATTACCTGCGACAGCTTCCTGCACCCCGACGCGGGGTGCCGGCAACGCTGGCCCGGTGGCGGCCGTGCTGTCCCAAACCGGCGGCTGAGCATCCACGTTGGTGGCCAGCCACGCCGCCGAGCTGGTATTCAACGCCTGATCCAGATAAGGATTGGTCCGATACAAAGGCCAGCCCTGAATGCCCATGCTCTCGACGTAATCCTGATTCACGGTGGCCGCCGGTTGCGGCGGCGTGTGATCGTAATCCACGACAAACAAGTTGAATCCGTCCGGGCGTCCGGCCTCGGCATTCAGCTTGGGTGCGAAGTCATATTTATTGTCGTGAAACGACAGCGAGACCAGATTGGTGGACGTGTCACTGTAATAGCTTTCAAACATCACCATGTCCACAAATGGCCGGATGCTGTAGGGATAGGTTTTGAGATTTGGATCGAAGAAAAAAAGCCCGCGATTCGCCATGAGCAGCTTGCCAGGATAGTTCGTATGGATTTGCTGGATGAGCGACTGCATTCCGGGAGCGGTCCATTCATAGGGCGTTCCCCAAGTATTTGGAGCCGCAGTGTCCACGGTATCCAGAAACACGCCGTCGCAGTTCAGCGCATTACCGTAATTGGTGCTCAAGATTTCCTGCAAACCAGACTGACCGCTCGTGGCCTTGGTCATGGTTTGCAAAACCGTCCACCAGGCGGGCGATCCGGCGTTGACGTAATAGCTGCCGAAATTGGCGTTTTTATCGGGAATACCGGTCTGATTACTCTGTGCGTTGAGATAATAGGAGGCGTAATTGGTGCCCCCTGCCGACGGCGAACCAATCGCATTTGTGATGCTGCCCAGCGGCAGGCTGTCCGAAGTCCGCGGATCCACGCGCGGTCCCATGCGATCACCAACCACTGGGGCGCCATTACGATCGTCTTCGCCAATGGAAAGATACGCCAGCACTCGCACGTCATCGGCCGTGCCCAGGATGCCATCTTTCCCGCTCCGGATGGTGGCAATTTGATTGGACGTGATGTTGCTGGCAGGGTGCAGAATCACCAGGTGATAATTCGTGCGGGCGTAATTGACCTGGGCCGTCGTCCAGTTGCCGTAATAGATGCAATACGGCCGGGTGGTGTTGAATTCCGGGAGCTGGCCGTTATCGCCCGCTTGTGCAACTTTTGCAAATAAACAAAATAAGCCAGTTAACAGCCACAACGGAACTGAATAACGCCACGGGTGGTTTTTTATTGCGTCGCAAATCATGACTGGTTGTTGGAAACGATTTTGGCTGATGACCATAACTGACACTGCCAACGTATTTTCAATTGTCTTGTTTGGGCTTAGGGAATGGTGGTTGGAGTTACCCACCCATTGTGCCAATCATAGTTCCACAGCCTGGTCAACTTAGTTGATTCTACATGACCATCGTAAAGCACCATATTAATTGACCCAACCATACTGGCGTCGGATGTGTTATTTCTGTTAGCGCCTGCCGGCCCGCGCCCGCCATGACGTGCAATCGTAAACCGGCCCATGAATTTGGTGGCATCTCCAGCGTAAAGATCCTTGGCTGCCCCCTGCGTTTCCATCGGCCATTCATCAATCCACATGGCATCGGCGAAAACTGGCACGGTGCTGGGACTTGTAATGTTTTTCTCATATTTGTATGATGACGTTACCCCAAACGGGAAAAGGTCTTGCACCACATAAGTTCCCGTATAAAGCCATCCATTCAACGCATAACTCCCCTGGTAATTTGTGGTGCCCTGCGTCCATTTCCACATCTGATCCGCCGTGCCATATTGATTGCCGCCGCTAAAAACGGGTTGACTCGAGGGGTTGTTGGCTACGGGGCAGGCCCTGATCGCGTCCGACCGACCAGTGTAGTCCAAAAGGATTCCCATCCAAAGAGTGGAGCCGGGCACACTGTAATACTGAAACATCGCTCCGAAATCGCCCAGATACATTGTCTGCGCCAGACCGAGTTGTTTTATGTTGCTGACGCAGGCTATATTCTTGGCCTTTAACTTTGCCGCCGAGAGAGCTGGCAGGAGCATCGCCGCCAAAATGGCAATAATGGCAATCACCACCAGCAGTTCGATCAGGGTGAATCCATGCCGGGCACTTTCGCCCGTCCGATGCCTGCACCCAGCCTGAAATCCGCGAGAATTATTGAGTTTCATGGTTGTTTTGGCGGTTTTCAGTTTTTAATTTTAAGGGGCGTGCGCGACCTGGGCGCACGCCCCTTTGATTCGACCCCAGATTACTGGGTTAAGCGAAAGAACTGATTTCCAGCGGCGGCCGGAATCACATAAGGACTCGTGGCTGCGGGCAAATTAGTCCACGCAGCTCCGGCGAGCGACGAGGACACCTGCAACGTGCCCGGCAGATTCCAAATAATCGCGGCCTGTTTGCTTGGCAACGCGGCGATGGCCAGCTTGCCCAATGGCAGCGGAGCCACCGACAACGAGGGGTTGTCATTATAGGTAACCACGCCGCTCGCCGGCACCTGGTTGACCACCGCAAACGAAGTGTTCATGCCTTGAAAGATGAAGTTGACCACATTCGTCGTGAAGACGGGCGTGCTGTCTGACGCAAAAGTGGCCGCTTTGGAGATGCTGAATTCAAAGTTGGTTCCCGGTGCGGACGGCAGGCAAAAAAAGTTCAGCCCATTGATGCCGCCCTCATTGAACCCGCCATTTTTTTCCTGATAACCATAACCACTTTGAATCAATATCTCGGAACCCAGCGCCCCTGGACCATAGCCGGTGCCGACATTATTATCGGTGTCAAAAAACATGTTCACATAGGCGGGAAACTGCCCGGAACCCGGTGCAATATCCGTCCAGAGGGTGACGCGGAAATAATAATAATTGGCGTCATCATACATGTAGATGTCCTTGAAATCGGCGGCCCCCGTGTTGCCGCTGGGTGCGGCGGAGCTGTAAACGGGAGTCACGCCTGCCCAGTCGTCAAAGGAGCCGTTAATCGTAATGACGCGGGCGAATTGTCCGCTGACCTGGGCAACATTGCCGAACAAGTCCGCCACGCCGTTCACCGTCAGCGTATAGACGGTTCCCAAATTCATGGCGACCCCGGTGGTCAAGGTCACCTGCGCGGGATTGCCGGAACTTTGAACTGCCGACAGCACGGTGACGCCGCCACTGACGGAGTATTTGGAGGCATTCTCCACGGTCACGGTATCAACCGGTTCGGAAAAGGTGACGACAATCTGATTGACCCCGGCTGCAATGGCCGCAAGTTTAGGTGGAATGGTATCCACCAAAACCGTCAGATTGACCTGGATGCTATTGGTGGTGGACGCCGGGTTGCTGACCGTGACCTGGTAAACTCCCGCGTTAGCCGGGTAACTGGCGGGAATGACATAATTCGCATTCGTCGCACCAGAAATAGGATTGCCGCCCAAAAACCATTGATATTGAATCACCGGCGTCCCCGAAACCACGATGCTCAAGGTTGCGGACTGGCCTTCCGATACGATTTGACTCACCGGCTGGGTGGTAATGCTAACTGGGGTGTTGCTCACGGTCAGCAACGCCGCACGGGTGGTGACGGCGGATGAAAACGTATTGCTCACCTGCAAGGAGTACGTTCCGGCATTATTAGTGAGCACCGAAGGAATCGTGTAACTCGCAGCATTTGCCCCGGAAATCGGGGTCGTGCCGTTGAAATACCACTGATAGGCCAGCGGGCCACTACCTATAACATCCGACATGAAGGTGACTGGCTGCCCTGCTAAAACGGTCTGATCCGCTGGCAAGTTGGTGCTGACCAGCAAAACCGGATAATTAAGCGAGGCGGTCAGCGACAGGCCAAACACCATGTCGGCGCTGCTGGCTGGAGCTTGGTGTGCTTCAACCTCCAAAATGTTGTCGCCATATTGCAAGGCTGCGCCATCAATGCCAAAAATATCGGCATGGCCAGTCGGGGAATTGGTGGCGGACGCTGCGGTAGCATAAGAAACCGCGCCACTCGGCATCCGCACCCGGCGGATTTCATTGCCGTTCAAATAATAAACCGCCCCATCGCTCAAATAGTTGGTGATCACAAAGGCGACGTTGGCGGTGTCATTGGTATATTGGAAATGAGTCCGGAAATCATAAGTATTGGGGCCACTGGCCAGCGCGGTGTTGATCTTTGGATAAGATCCGGGCGATGGGGTGTAACCAAACAAGCCCTTGCCTGCCGTCCAGCCAGCCACCGTGTCATCGTAAGCTTGACCCAGCCAGTTTGTGCCAAGGTCGGTTCCAGAGGCGTTGGCCTGCCAGGAGGAATTTGTGAGAGTAATCAATGCGGTATTGGCGGAAAGCACCGCTGGCTGGGTGGCGAGCGTATAAACTAGGCCGCCAAAGGGTGGCGCAAACTCCACGCTGGTATAGCTGGTGTCATCGCCTTCCAACAGAACAGCGATCGTGTTACGGGCAAACACAGGCGTGCTGTCTGACGCATAAGTCGCACCCAGTGATATGACCAATTCGAAATCCGTGCTGTCCGGTGACCCAGCAATATTCCAGCCCAGATTATTGATGGTACCTTCGTTGAATCCGCCGTTCTTCTCCTGATAGCCGCTTCCCCACTGGATGAGCATCTCCGAACCAATGCCTACTATGCCGCCATCGCTGGAAAAACCGGTCGAAGCATTGGTATCAGTATCAATGAAGATATTGTCAAATGAATTGGCCATGGCATTAGCACGGGGCGAATAGAGCGTGTATCGGATGTAAAGGTTCGTCTGATCGTTGGCGATATAGACATTCTCATATTGAATGGCATTGGTCGGCCCCACTGGCGCTGTGTAAGCCAAAGGCACACCCGCCCAGTCGCCAAAAGAGCTGTCAATGGTGATGTGTTTGAATGTGCTCGTCACATTGGTCTGGGCCAAGGCGGTCAAACCGCAGACACAAGCTAGTCCGATTCCGGACAGGATTTTTTTGAGTTGGTTGTTTTTCATGATGTTTGCTTTTGAGTGGTGACTACAGTGAAAAGTAAAGGATGAAACATCCGGCAACCCAGAGGACTGCAATCGGGTTCCTGATCGAAAGTCGCGAAATTTTCAGCACAACAGCGATTCATCGCGGCCACCATACGCCCCGAAACCAAGCAGTGTCAATAATTGTTTATCACATGATAAATAAGGGTTATGACGATTTTTTGCCAGTGTGGCAATAAAGATTCTTTGCTGGGTTTACCCGTTTCAGCGGCCCTGTTTTGCCCGCCGCCTTAAACAGCGGATACAGAAAAACTTGCGAAGCTTTGGTTGGTTTCCTGCGGGTGGCCGGGATCGTCGAAATCGTCAGTAAGTAATTCGAATAAGTCGTAACAAGGATGTTATGAAGCGTTGGCTGGCGATCCTGGCGACGGCGTTGGCGTGCGGGTCCTTGACTGGCCTGCAGGCCGCAGACGTCGCATTGATCAAAATCAACGGCCCGATTGGTCCGGCCACGGCCAGTTATATTGCCCGCGCCATTGATGTGGCCGGCGCGAGGAATAATGCCGCGCTTGTCATTCAGCTCTCGCCCATCACCACTTCACTTCCACGGCTTAACCGCCGCACTACTACCTCCCCCAACGTGTCGTCGGCTACCGCCCGACTTATCGCTTTTTCCTTCGGCTATCGGATTGCCGTCCACTTAACCAGTGTCCTTTAACCAAAAAGCGATAAGTCGGCCGCACAGTCCGATTGTCCTTTAGCGCCGACACGTTGGGGGGACGGGTTTTAGAGAAGGTGCTACCGCACCAACGACCAACCTCGCTACCGCGACCGTTCGCGCCGAGGCGCGGAGGAGTACGGACTTTACTGCGGATACGACTTAACAGTCGAACCACCACTCACTCGACTGGTTTAGGAAAAAGCGCCGCCGCAAATGCGGCGTCTCGGTTAAGTCGCGCCGGACACAGGCGCGTCCATTTTCCGCTCGCCTCCGGCAAGTTTTGACGCCTGTTCTGTCGGTCTCCTGGGCTGCACTTCGAAAAAGGGGGGCTTGCACCGGCGGCGAACAGGGTTGAAGTTTTTACCAGGCTGGCTGAGAAAAAGACGGGTAACGGCAGTTCCGAGGGATGAGCGCTCATGATGCACGTGGAACGGATTTCCGACACACTTTGGGAGATTCCCAGAGATTCCAAGGAGGGCATGCGCGTGCCGGCCCGGATTTATGCCACGGAAAAACTCCTCCGGGAAATGGACGAAGCCGTCCATGAACAGATCACCAATGTTGCCACGCTTCCGGGAATTTCCCAATACGCGCTTTGCATGCCCG
>JAQGPA010000203.1 GCA_028293325.1 Pedosphaera sp.
AGCGCGGCGGAAAAGTTAGTGAGGGAAGCGGTCTTTTTGACTTTTGGCTTCGTTTCGGCTCGGTCACAGGCCACCTTGGGCATGCGCCCTCGCCAAAGCCTCGCCCAAAGTCAAAAATCCTCGCTCCACCGCGCTACATCATTTCTGTCAATGCTCTAATGTCCTTCATCCTGCGCAGATATTGGTGTTTGACACCGAAGACCCTCCCTCGGCGAAGCCTGTAATCCGTCTTCTGCGGTTCGGGATTCCTGAAGCCCGCGGCTCGCGGCGCTGTGAAATGTCACACAAGTATAAGTATCATTTCCAGCACGAATCAATATAGTGGCGGTTCGCGGAAAAAATTTACGGAATCATAATGACAAAATCCATCGCTCGTTTACTTGGACAGGCCTTTCTTTTGTGCATGCTCGGTTACAACCCCGATGTAAATGCGACCATCACGGTGCAGGAATATTACCGGCTGGGAGAAAATGATCCGGGAGCCGCCAATGGCAGTTCAGCCACCACGACGCTGGATACTGTTTCCGGCCAAAGCATATCGCTCACGGGATCGCCCAATTACACGACAAATGTAAGCAGCCAGGCCATTGCCGGCACGAGCAGCACGCTGGCCATGAATTTTTCCACCGCCGGACAATATGGGCTGCGGCCACTCATCTCCACGGACACCGATAATTTCGGCTTGGAAATGTGGGTGAAACCGGCCGGCACAACTGGCAGCCAATGCCTCGCGTACAATGGCGATCCGGGCGGGAGCGGATGGGGACTTTTACTGATCGATGGGACTTATCAGGTGCTTTTTGGCAATGTGGCATTTTTTGGTTCCGCACCGGCAACAGCCGATGTCTGGACGCATCTGGCTTTGGTGCGGGACAGCGGAGTCGCCACGCTTTATGTGAATGGAATCGCCGCGGCAACGCTGAACGACGGGCCGCTGGTCCCGCAAGGGTCATTTGCCATCGCGACGACGCCGCCAGGCACCAGCGACTTTTTTACCGGTCTGATGGATGAAGTGCGTTTGTTCACATTCGTTCCCGGCCAATTCAGCACGAATGATTTGATGCTGACGCCGCAAGTTTCCATTACAACCGCGGCCGCCACCAATGTGACCGACACCAGCGCGAGCCTTCAGGCGACGCTGAATCCCGGAGCGACCGCCACGGTATATTTTCAATACGGATTGACCACGAACTACGGCAGCGTGACGGGCACGCAAGTGAAGCCGGCCAGAATGACCAACCTCCTTGTCAGCGCTTCCATCAGCGGCCTCGTGGCGGGTACGACGTATCATTATCGCGCCGCCGCAACCAACGGCGTGGCGACCAGCCTGGGCAATGATCTGGCCTTCACCGCAGCGGGAGGCATACCACAGGCCACAACATTAACCGCCTTTGGCATTAGCACGAACCAGGCGACTTTGAACGGAAGCGCCAATCCGAATAGCGCAGCCACCACGGTTTATTTCGCGTATGGCCTGACTACCGGCTACGGCACCACGAATCTGGTGGGAAATATTGGCAACGGATCCAGCTCGGTTTCCATCAGCAGGACCATCAACAGCCTCAGCGCTGGCGCAACCTATCACTACCGCCTTTTTGCCAGCAACAGTATCGCGATCGCCTCGGGCAACGACCTCACATTTTTCACCGCCCTGCCATTTACCAACGTCATTGGCAGCGGCCTGACCAACCGATCGGGCATCGTTGCCTGGGGCGATTACGACAATGATGGCAAACTCGATCTTTTGTTCAACGGTTGGAATGGCAGCAGCAATGTCTGCCAGCTCTGGCATAATAACGGTAATGACACGTTCAGCCTGAACACCGCCGCAGCGGGCCTGCCCGCATTAGTCGATTCGGCAATCGCGTGGGGCGATTACGACAATGATGGTTGGTTGGACTTCGTTGTGGTGGGACAATCCAACGGCGTGAGATTCGCCCAGGTTTGGCGTAACATTGGGAACAACACTTTCACAAATATCAATGCCGGCATCACGGGCGTTGCTTTCGGATCGGTTGCATGGGGTGATTACAACAACGACGGTCGTCTGGACCTGGCTTTATGCGGGCACGACGGCACCAACTACGTCGCCCAAGTCTGGCGAAACAACGGCAATGGGACATTCTCCAATCTCAACGCCGGTCTGCCTCCGCTCCGCGATGGTTGCATTCGCTGGGCCGATTACGATGGTGATGGCTTTGCTGACCTGCTGCTTTCAGGTCAATCCAACGGCGTGCCGGTCTGCCAGATCTGGCGCAACGTGGGTAACGGCACTTTCACAAATATAAATGCCGGACTCACCGGCGTCTGGCGCTCGGCAGTTGCGTGGGGTGATTATGACAATGATGGCAAACTGGATGTCCTCTTATCCGGCGCCAGCGCCAATGAAGCACAAGGTGGACCGACCAATGCGGTCTGCCAGATCTGGCGCAATGTGGGCAATGGAGTGTTCACCAACATCAATGCGGGATTGCCGGGTGTGTTCAGCGGATCGGTGGCATGGGGCGATTATGAAAATAGCGGCAAACCTGCGGTATTCCTGACGGGCATTACCAACCTCCTCGCCGGCACTGAGATTTCCCAAGTCTGGCGGCAGACGGCGACTGGTTTTACGAATAGCACGTTGAGTTTGACGGGCGTTAGTGTAGGAACTGGAGCGTGGGGTGATTTTAACAATGACGGCAGACTGGATTTTGTGCTGGCGGGCCAGGGGTTCACCCAAATCTGGAAGAATCAGACGGGAGTCACCAATCAACTTCCGGCCGCGCCCAGTGGACTCACGGCAACGCTCACCAGTGGCAGCAGCGTGGTGCTCAGTTGGAACGCCGCGAGCGATACGGAAACGCCCACCAATGGTTTGACTTACAGCGTCCGGGTTGGCACCAACGCGGGCGGCAGCCAGATCATGTCCGCTTTAGCAAACGCCACCAACGGCTTTAGACGCGTGCCTCAGTTGGGTAATGCCAGCCAGCGCCTTTTCACCAGTGTAACAAATCTAAACACTGCGGGTGTGACTTATTACTGGAGCGTGCAGGCGGTGGACACGGCCTTGGCCGGTTCCACTTTTGCGCCGGAAGCGACATTTGTATTTTCTGCCCCGCTGACGACCACCCTCGGCGCCACCACGGTCAAAAAAGCGGGCGCCACGATCAACGGAACGGTCAATCCGAACGGACTCCAAACGACGGGCTGGTTTGAATGGGGCACGACGACAAACTACGGAAACCTGACCACGCCTTTTGTCCTGGGCAACGGCACCAATTCGATGGCGGTCAGCAATGCCATATCCGGGTTGAACTTTAATTTGCCTTATCATTTCCGCTGTGTGGCGACGAACGGTGCGGGAACGAACGCGGGACAGGATTTTACTTTTACGACGCTGGTCTCGAACGTGACGCCCCTTCGCTATTATCATTTTGGTGAAGCTGATCCGGGTGCGGCAACAGGAGGAACCGCTACAAGCACCCGCGACAGTATTGGCGCGCAAGATTTGAGTGTTTTTGGTTCGCCGGTTTACGCGGTGGATGTCAGTCCACTGGCGGCGCAACATGTCGACAGTTCCCTTTCGCTGAATTTCTCAAACGGCGTGTCTTATGCCACCGGATCTTTGGTTTCCAATATGGTCGATAATTTTGGTTTTGAAGTCTGGGTCAAACCGACGAGCGCTGCCAGCGGGCAAGTCATTGTCTATAACGGAAATCCTGGAGGCGACGGTTGGGGAATCCTGCAAGACGGCAATACTTATATAGTCCTCTTTGGCAATGTTCAGGTATTTGGTTCCGGCAGCGTGACGCTTAATCAATGGACGCATCTGGCCATCGTTCGTGATAATGGCACGACCACATTATACGTGAACGGCGTGGACGCCGGCACAACGACGTCGCCGCCCAACATTCCCAGCGGTTTTTTTGTGATGGCGGCGGCACCGGATGCCTCGGGAAAATTCGCCGGATTATTGGATGAAGCGCGGTGCTTTACCTTTGCGCCCGGCTTATTTGACCCGAGCGAGCTGCTGTTGAACGTCATCAACCTGCCGTCATTCGAGAATGTTGCGGCGACGGCAACCAGTCCGAGCGGAGCCACGCTAAAGGCAACGGTTCACTCAGGTGGCGTCAACGCAGCCGCCTGGTTTGAATTTGGCCAAACGATTAATTACGGAAGTTTCACAGCCACTAACGCCGTACCGACTGGAACGGTGCTGAACATCAACCAGGCCGTGACCGGCCTGACGCCCGGCAGCTATTATCATTTTCGAATTGCTGGCACCAATAGCTCTGGCAGGAACACGAGCGCGGACAACATTTTCTTCACGGCGGCGGTTCCCCTAGTCACCACTTTGCCGGCGACAAACATTGGGGCGACCAATGCCACACTATGGGGTTCGGTCAATCCCGGAACCGCCGCCACCACGGTTTATTTTCAATATGGCGCCACGACCAATTACGACAGCGTCTCGGGCTCGATCCTGTTGTCTGCGGGTTCGGGCGCACAATCGGTGAGCAATCTCCTCACCGGCCTGCCGATTGTTTCAACCTTTCATTTCCGTGTGGTGGCCACCAATAACGCCGGGACGAGCTTCGGCGCCGATCTAAGTTTTACCACTCTTCCCCTGGCCCCGCAGGTAACGACGATGGCTGCCTTTGCGATTCGGTCCCAGCGCGCCACCTTGAATGCCTCCGTCAACCCCAATGGCGCGGATTCATTGGCGTGGTTCGAGTACGGATCAACGACCAACTACGGCAGTTTCAGTGTGACCAGCAGCGTTCCCGCCGGCGCTTCCCTCGCCATCAGCAACCTGGTTTCAGGACTGTCATCCAACAGTATTTATCACTTCCGCGCGGCGGCGTCGAACAGTGTTCAGACTACTTATGGAGCCGATTTGACCTTCACCACACCATTGCTCAGTGTGACGAACTTTGCCTACTATCGTTTGGGAGAGGCTGATCCGGGGGCAGCAGCCAGCCAGGCAACTACCAGCTCGATTGATAGCGCCGGGACTCATAATTTAACGGTCGCCTATGTGCCTGGTCCCCCTCCAGGGGCCACTTATTCGTCGGATGTTGCCTCAGGGGCAGCCCAGCGTGCGGGGAGTTCGCTCTCCCTGGATGTTCACAACGGTTATGCCACCACTGCCTCAATACTTTCAAGTGCAACGGACAACTTTGCATTGGAGGTTTGGGCAAAACCGACCGGCTCCGCAGGGACGCAAATTATTGCCTACAATGG
>JAQGPA010000061.1 GCA_028293325.1 Pedosphaera sp.
AGCGCGGCGGTGCGCTGATTTTTGACGTTGGGCGAGGTTTTGGCGAGGGAGCTTGCCCAAGGTGGCCTGTGACCGAGCCGAATCGAAGCCAAAAGTCAAAAAGACAGCTTCCCTCACTAACTTTTCCGCCGCGCTACATCATTTCTGTCAATGCTCTAAAAGTATCGGTGTGACTCCGGCGTTTTCGATATATCTCGGTGTCGCGGAGATCGCCGGCGGTCTGGGGATTGCGTTGGGTGTACTCACGCAACTCGCAGCGATCGGTCTGATTCTGATGAACCTCGTCATCGCCTGTACCGTCGGGGGCAAGTACGTTCTCTGGTGATGGGATCACTGGCGTCACAGGCTTTGTTTACGGTCCCGTGTACTGCTTATCTTGCGCAACCAAGGCTGAGGAGGAAATGCTTTGGTGCGGTGTCGGAAACCTAATCCGGCAAGGGTATGGACGAAAGCACGCGAATAAGTTCGTTGGCCTGTGCCTTCACGTTATCAGGCGTCGGTGCGTTATAATTGCCGCCAGCCGCTTGCAGCGCCTGGTTGAAGGCGGATTGATACCTTGCGTAGGCCGCGTTCATTCGCTCCTTCTCTCCCAGCGTGAGGGCTCCGAAGGCAGCAGCGTTGCTGTAGCGCGTCATATACGGGGACACGTTAATTTGCGTCTGCTTTAGCGTCGGATAGGTCCCGGACTGCGTTGAGGCGCATCCGCCCAGGACCAATGCCAGCGAGAGCGCCGGCATGATCGAGAGCAGACACCAAGCGCAGATCGGGAAAATAAACAAAAACTTGATTTGGTGTTTCATAGGGCTGCCTCCTTTTTACTTTTCGGCTACTTCAAAGCTGGATCGATCAACGTCAGATCTGTGTTCGGATCAAAACGCTTCTGCATCGCCGCCGGATCGACGGTGACCATTACTTCCAGCGTCGGGGATGCATACGCAGCGAGAACATGGCCGCCGCGCGTTGTTCCGTCTGATGTTCCCACCACCATGTGCGTATGGACCACGGGCTTGTCTTGATAGAGCGCGATGTCGCCGCTCATTCCAATCACTTCATGCTGACCGTTGATGGGAATCTTCTTGTACATTTTGCGCGCGGGGTCAAACCACCCCAGCATTGCTCCATTGACCGCTCCAATGGCAGTAAAATGCGCACTCGTAACGTGATACTTCTCCGCAAACTCCTGTAGTCCGGAAAAAGCCTCGTCGCCCTGATAGAAGATGACCGCATATTGTTTCGTTGGATCTCCAGCGTTGAGCAATTGAACCTGCATTTTGGGAGCTTTACCCCTCGGAACGGCTTCCGACGGGGCTGCATATTCGCTGGCCGCGCCCTGCGCATGCCCGCTCATGGTGGCGAACCCAACCAATAACAGGGCGTAGCTGAGTCGCTTTATTTTGATCATGGATTTCTTCTCCTCAGCCCACTCCTTTCAACCATCCACAAAAACCGGATTTATAACAATAGAGTGAACACCCGCCTGGGCGGAGATGTTCCGCCATCCGCGGTTCGTTATGAGAGGGCCCAAAGTAAGGGGCTCCTGGCAGTCGCTCCGGGGTGCTGTCATCATAATGGGTTACCAATGTAAATGGCTGAGAAGAACGATCCAGCCCGCCAGTGTGAAGATACCAAGCACAGTGCTGGCAATGAGACTCGAGCTAGCCACCGCCGGAGTTGCGTTGAAACTTTCGCCAAACAGAATGCCGAAGAAGCCGCTGGGAAGAGCACAGAGCAAGACTATGTATCTGGTCTGTTCCAGAGGCATACCTACAAGGAGCGCTATAGCAAGGCAGAGAGCCGGCTGGATCACATTTTTTCCCAGGATGGCCCAGCCCACACCCCAGTTCAGATTAAAACGCTGCGCGGAGGCAATGAGGCCGGTCACAAACAAAGCGGTGCCTTCCGTCGCGTTGCCGAGAATTATCAGGCTATTATCAAAATAGACTGGCGTGTGGAGCTTGACGACGGCTGCAAGAACACCGAGCACCGGAGCCCAGAATACTGGTTTCTTCAAAGCCCGCCACAGGGATGTGCGAATGCGAGCTGCATGAGGCAGTGTCCTGCATGAACTGGTTCCGGCTTCGAGAATCGCAAGGGTGATCGGGGTGAGCGTGAACGCGCCTACGGCGAGGGCGACGGCAACGGTGACGGAGGACTCGGGGCCATAAACAGCCTGGAGGAGAGGAAAACCCACTCCGGTAGTATTTGGAAATCCAATCGTCGACGCTAAAACGATACTGTTTGCAGCCGTATCTTTGCCAAGATTCCGCGACGCATAATAGGTCGCAACAAAGACAGCCATGTACACTATGGCAAGCACTACGGCTGACTTGACTTGACCCCACAACAACTGTTGCGGTGTGCGTGCAATGATGACAAACATCGAACAAGGAAGCGCGAAGGTCATGAGGAAGGTGATGAGGCCCTTCACATCCTTGTTATCGACAATTTTACGCAAGCCTGCTGCGTATCCAAGCAGCAGGCCCACAAAGATCGGCACGAGCGAGTTGGTGAGAATGTTGATCATCTCGAATAGTCCACACTTCATGCCACTGGGCTTCGAGCCTGGCGCGTACCAAAATAGCGGCGGCAAAGTTTAACCGGAGCGACATCGCACCTACCGAACTTCAACGTGGATCGGCAGAAGATGATTAATCATGTAAGTGCCGCGATCGGGATCGTGCTCGACGGGTTGCGTGCGGCCATTTGAATCAGTGGCTCGAGCAATGAGTGTTCGCTTTCCCGCCGCAGCGGGTGTTCGCCAATCGAATTCCCAAAGCCGCCAGGCGTTCGGCTTGGCCTCGCCGAGTTTCGTTTCGTTCCAGGTCGCGCCGCCATCGACGCTAAGCTCGACCTTAGCGACCTCGCCCTCACCGGTCCAGGCAGCACCATGGACACGCACTTTCGAATTTACCGGAACCGTTTCGCCCTCCATGGGTCGCGCGATCTCGGATTTGATCGGCATCTTGCGCAACGCCTCGAGCTCAGGGTTGCCGTTGACACGCTGCCAGAAGCCGTAATCCAAAGTTTGGTAATAACCGTTGAACGGTCGATCGATCACGATGACGCGCTGCAACCATTTAACCGACGCAACCGCGTACCAACCGGGCACAATCGCGCGCACCGGAAAGCCGTGTTCCGCTGGCAGATCGACATCGTTTATTTTGTAAGCGAGCAACACATCCTCGCGCGCCTTCGCCAGTGGAATGCTCCGCGCAAATCGCACATTGCCGTGCGGCCCTCCCGCCAATTCGGCCGGACCCTCATCGGCGCCTTCGAGAATCACTTCACGCGCAGTCTGTTTCACCCCGGCACGATCGAGCAGGATTGACAAGGGAATTCCGGTCCAATTTGCATTGCCGACGGCGCCCAGTCCCCACTGCACGCCTGCCACTTTGGGTTTGAGAACATTTCGGGTATTGCCGGCGCACTCCAGCAGCGCCAAAACCTTTTTCGATGCAAGTTTGGTGAATTCGTCGTAATTGAGCTCGAAAGCCTTTTCGACTTCACCTTCAACCCGCAATCGCCATTTGGCCCTGTCGATCTTCGGAATTGCGTAATGCATCCGTACGTAAAACAATTCCGTCGGCGTGATGAAGCCCTCGAGTTTTTCGAACGGCATCTCGAGATTGAGCGGGTCTGCACTCCGAAGAATCTTACCATCGCGTAATTGTTGATCGTTCATGCTTCGGCCTTTGCAATAAAGTTTGTATGGGGATCTGTTTCGGCTGGCGGCATTTCGATCGCAACCGCGGCGATCGCTTTCCGAGACCGCGACGCCGGTTTTTAGCCCTGCGCGGGTGATGCTCAGGCGAGTCTTCGCACAAAAGCGGTAACGTCCTCCTCACTCAAGCGTCCGCAAAAACCAGGTTTATGACAATGGGGTGAACACCCGGCTTCAATATTTTGCTCACGCCGAATATCCTCGCGCCCGGGTCCAACTTAGCAGGAGTGAAAGTTTATAAAATATTTCTCCCAGTTTGCTGCGGCCAGTGCATTGGTTTTTGCTTTTTTGAATGTCGCCAACGCGGAGGACAACGGTCCGCCGGCCTTCACGCTCCTCCGTTACGATGAGGACTACAGCTATCTCAAGAATCCCGCGGCGCGCACGAATGCTTTTGATTCCATCAAGTATATCCCCCTAGGCGAGCGGACCAACTCGTATCTCACGTTGGGCGGACAACTGCGGGACCGCTACGAAAACTTTCCGAACGATTTGTTTGGCACCGAACCCCAGGACAAATCCGGATACAACCTGCTCCGCATCATGGCCAATGCGGACCTGCATCTGGGGCCGGTGGTGCGGGTGTTCGTCCAGGGCATCAGCGCCACGGAGCAAGGCCGCACCGGCGGGCCGCGGCCAAGTGACGTTGACGAAGCTGATCTTCACCAGGCTTTTGTTGACCTCAATATCCCTTTCGCTGCGGACACGAACACGAGTTTCACACTCCGTGGTGGCCGGCAGGTCATCATTTTTGGCGCCGAGCGTCTCCTGGCAGTGTCCGATTGGACGAACGTCCGCCGGACATGGGATGGAGTGCGGGGAACGCTGGCCACGCCGGGGAACACCTTGGACATGTTTTATGCCGAGCTCGTGCGGGTGCTGCCCCACAAATTCGACGATGATGTTCCTGATACCTTTATTGCAGGCATCTATGATACGTGGAGGATTCCGGGCGCATTGGCGAAGGCGAAGACACAGTTGGAGATGTACGCCTTGTATGTCAACCGGCAGAGCATTACTTTCAACCAAACCACGACTGGAGAAAACCGTTACACTATGGGTACCCGGTTTTCGGGCAGTCCCAAACCGTTTGATTTCGATCTCGAGACCGATTATCAGTTTGGACGATTCAATTATAAGACGACCCATGCGTTTTCCGTCGCCGCGATCGGCGGATACACTCTCGAAAATGCGCTGTTCACGCCCCGGGCGTTTCTGGAATTCGACATTGCCAGTGGCGGACGGCGCAATAACCCGGGCGACACCTATGATCAGCTTTTTCCCTCCGGGCACGACAAGTTCGGTCTCATCGATGCCATAGGCCGGCAAAACATCATTGCCGTGCATCCCGGGCTTAACTTGATCTTATTGGAGAATAAACCCGGAGCACAGCAGTTGGAGTTGCTCACCGAGTATCGTCAGTTTTGGCGCGAGAGCACCCAGGACGCCGTCTATACTTCCTCGGGAACCGTCCTGAGAGCCAGCGGGGGGAGCAATGCCCGCGCAATTGGCGGCGAAATTGACGTGCAATTGACCTGGCAGCTTAATCGGTATATCAACGCTTATACGGGCTATGGCCATTTCTTCCACGGCGCATTCATTGCAGAGACCGGCTCACACAACGACATTGATTTTGCCTTCACCGCGCTGACCTTCACATTTTAGGCAAATTGTTTTGTGTGTCAGTGGCACCGTGGCGGGTTAGTGGTCTTTGGCCTGTCCCTGGCAAGGTGGAACTTCACCCCATAAAGAAATTCCGGCGCTAAATCTTTTAGGGTCGTACTTTAGTATGTTGGGGTTTTTCGTAAAGAAATGCGGTTGAGCGCTGAGGTGCCAGTCGCGCCTGACAAACTGCTTGATGGAGGCATTAAGGAAAATCTGGAGCAGCACAAAAGTCGCTGACTGATTCTGACCATGTCCAATACGCAACAAAAATTCGAACAATGAAGCAAAACATTCACATTATGAAACAAAGCAAAATACTTGCAGCCTGGCTCATCTCCCTGATCATGACGGCTGCCGCGCTCGGTTTGTCGGGTTGCGCCAGCACTAAAGAGCACAACACGGAATCGATGCTTTCCGCTGCCGGATTCCATACGATGACTCCCACTACTCCCCAACAACAGGCATGCTACGCTGCCCTGCCGCCCTTCAAGGTTCAACGCCGTGA
Source organism: Pedosphaera sp. (assembly GCA_028293325.1). Taxonomy (GTDB): domain Bacteria; phylum Verrucomicrobiota; class Verrucomicrobiia; order Limisphaerales; family Pedosphaeraceae; genus JAQGOT01. The sequence goes on from JAQGPA010000061.1 coordinate 5,892, forward strand.
ATCCAATGGAAAAGTGACTTATGCCTACGCGGACAAGAAGGCCGGCATCCTCTATGTGGGGGGCGAGAACGAGTATCAACGTTATAGACAACTCGGACAACAGCAAAAGATAGCGGATGAGCAGTTACAGGCGGCTGAAATGAATCAAGACGCAGCGATGAATTGGGACTCCTGGGGTCCGGGGGGCATGTGGTGGTAGGCGCGATGGATAACGGCAACGAAAACAAGAATCGGATAAGCGGGCGTAGCGCCTTGGTGTTCGCTGCGCTTCGGCTCACTACACGCGCCCCCGCTCCGGGAACACCAAGGCGCGGCCATTCCTGCCAAGTGAAACTCAGAACACAAAAACCAGGAAAAGTGTTACCCATGTGTGTGCCGCTGCCCACCCCGGCCCTCTCCCGTCCGATGCGCGGCTACAACGCACAGGCGGGCGAGGGAGAAGCAGGGTGTTGCAGAATTTAAAGGTCAGGGCGCAAGCGCGCTTGGTAACTGTTCCTGGCCGAACTGAACGTGGCGCTATTTAACCGTGGCGATGAACTCCACGAGGTTGCGGAGGTCTTGTTTGGAGAGCATGTTGCCGAGGCCTTCGGGCATGGCGGATTGGCTTTTTTGCTGTGAGAAGATATCCGCTTTCTTGAGCTTGATGATTTGGAAGGTGCCGTCGTCGATGGAGGCATTCAGGACCAGTTCATCGACGGTTTCGCTTTTGAGGACGCCGGCGTAAACCTGTTCATTTTTCATTTTCACCAACACACTTTCAAAGCCGGGGGCGATTTGTTTGTTGGGATAGAGAACCGATTCCATGATGTACTCGCGATCGTGGCGGGTGATGATGCCGGTCAGTTCGGGGCCGACTTCGCCACCTTCGCCTTTGACCTTGTGACAACGGGTGCAGCTAACATCGGCGCGCTCCAAGAAAACTTTCCGGCCGGCCTCGGCATTGCCACCGTAAAGGGCTTCACGGTAACCGGTGAATTCATCGTCCTTAAGCTGGGAGGAGGCGTATTTCTGGAGCTTGTCCTTGATGAGGGGCGAGGTGCGCTGGCTGGCGGCTCCCAGAAGGTCAAACTGGATTTCCTTGGGGACATCGCCGGCGATGAGTTTGTCCAGCCATTGCGCGAGCAAGGTATCGGCGGTGGTGGTTTCCAAGCCGCCCAGGATGGCGAGCGCGCCTTGTTTTTCCAGCAACGTGCCATTTTCAAGAACGGGCGCGAGCCGGTTGGCGGCAGCGTCGGGCTGAACCTGCGATTGCAAACGATTGCCTTCATTGCGCAGGACGTCCTGGCTGTCGGTGACGGCGATATTCATGGCAGCGGGCAGTTGGCCATCATGCAATGCGTCCAGAGTCTTGAGCGCTTCGACGCGCACATCGGCGGAGGCTTTGGTATCGGTGACGATGGCCAGCAGGCTGGCGCCGGATTCGCCGAGCGACAAAGCTCTCGTGGCTTGGATGGCCATGATCCGGGTTTTGTCCGGAGCGGCAGCGAGGAGTTCTGCAATCACCGGTTGCAAGGCGTTGGCGGCAACCTTGGCATTGCGGGAGTCGAGCGGACGCCAGAGCCCGGTGAGGCGGTCGCGCGGGGAAGGATCGGCCCAGGTTCCCAGGTCGAACAACGCTTCCGTGCGGACTTTTTCGGTGGCGGTGGATTGCGTGGCGTAGTTGGCGAGGGCGCGGGCATTGTTTTCACCACCGAGGCGGAAGTTGGCGTTGATGACGCGCCAATCGAGCGGCTCGGAGGCGGTGGGGTGATCAATCAACGCGGCGAGTTGCGGGAAGGCGTCGGCGATGGGGACATCATTTATGGCGCGGGCGGCTTCAAGGACGAGGAGCGGGTCGGTGTCGTGGAGGAACAGGGCGAGGTCGGGGAGTTGCAAGCGGCGCATGGCCAGGAGCGCGCCCATGCGGACGGAAGATGAGCTGTCCCCGGCGGCTTTCAAGAGGGTGGCTTTGTCGGCGACGCCCACCAAGCCCATCACGGCGGCGTGGCGGAGATAGACGTCCTTATCGGCGTTGGCGCGGAGAATTTCCAAAAGCGGTTCGGCGGCGGCGGGATTTTTAAGCTTGCCCAAACTGATGGCGGTGAAGAATTGGACGCGCGGGTTGGCATCACGCAGCAAGGGGAGGAGATCACGAGTGCCGCCGGAATAATGACGATCACCATATACATTGGCGGTTTGGGCGCGGATTTCGGGGTCGGAGTCACGCAACAATTTGGATACGCGGCCGAGATTGTAGTTAGTTTTGGCGGCGAGCTGGCCGAGTCCCCACACGGCATGGAGACGCGCGAGTTGATTCGTGGAATTGAGGGCGGTTTGTTCAAAGGTCTTGGCGGCGACAGAGCCGCGGTCCGCGAGTTCGAACTGGGCGGCCTGGCGGACGCGCATATCAGCGTGTGCGAGCAACGCGGCGAGTTCCTTGAGGGAGCGTTTTTCCATGCCTTCGCCGATCAGCTTTTTGGTTTCGAGCACGAGCGGGCTTTTGACGATTTCCGGATCATAGAGGCGATAGATGCGGCCGTTCATCGGTTGGCCCCAGCCTTGCACCCAATCGGCGATGAACATGCGGCCATCGGGACTGAAATCGACATCGGTCGCGAGAATGTTCCAGCAGAAATGCGTGTGGTCAGCCATTTCAAAGGTGGCGCCTTTGGGTTGGACGGTGAAGGAATGGATGCCGCTATTCACGGGGGAGCCCCGGAAATCACAGAGGAAAAAATGATTGCGATAGGCGTCGGAAAAGCCAGTGCCGGGATAATAAACAAATCCGGCGGGGCCATCGGCAATGTGCGCGATCGGCGGGAGCAGGTAGGCGGCCTGGCCGGGGAATTGGAGATGCCAGAGTTTTTCGGTATTCCAGACGCCAGCGGGAGTGGTTTCACTGATTTGGTTGCCGACGCGCCAACCGCTGTCGCCGCCTTCCACGACATAGACAAGACGCGCGGCGTCGCCGTGATCGCAATTGTTGTCGCCGGTGAAGAGGTTGCCATGGTCATCGAAGGCGAGTTCCTGGGGATTACGAAGGCCGGTGGCAAAGACTTCCAACTCCGAGCCGTCGGGATTGCAGCGGAGCACGGAGCCCATGTCGGGATAATCCAATAATTTGCCCTCCTGGGTTTTCACGCTCAGGCCGCGGTCGCCGATGCTGTAATAGAGTTTGCCATCCGGGCCAAAGCGGAGGCCGTGGAGATCGTGGCCGGTGTAGTTGAAATGAACACCGTAGCCGTAGCTCAAGGAGGTGCGGACGTCGGCCTTGCCGCTGTGGTTGGTGTCCTGCAGCAGCCAGACGTTGGGGATGTCGGTGAAATAGACGCTGCCTTTGCGCGCGAGGACGCCGGAGCCGATGCCGTCGAGGATGGAGTTGAAGCCGTCGGCGAAGACGGTGGATTTGTCGGCGCGGCCGTCGCCATCGGTGTCTTCCAGCAGGCGGATGACTTCGGATTCGATGCCCAGATCGCCGTAGCGGGGGCCGAGGAATTTTTTGATCATCGTGGCGCGGTCCTCGACGGTGCGGGCGGCGAGGTCATCCGCGTACATGTTCATGTGGTCGCGGATATCGAGAACGCTGGTTTTGTAACGAAAGGTTTCGGCGACATAGACGCGGCCCTGCTCATCAAGGCAGAAGGAGACAGGGTTCATGAGCTGGGGTTCGGCGGCGAAGAGATCGATTTTGAACGGGGCCGGCGCCTTGAATTGTTTGATGGCAAGCTCGGGGTCAACGGGAGACTCGGGTTTGGATGGGGCGGGGTGGGCGGTAGCGGAGAGGAGGAGCGCCGCGGCCAGCAAGAGAGTCCGATTAAGGCTCGTGAAAAAGGAGACTTTGAGCATGGTAGGATTTTAAAGAGGCTGGGGAAGGAATCAAGGAAGGATTACTGTTGGAAATATGGCAGGGGCTTGACCGTGATTCGAATCTGGGAATTAGCAATGTTTTTCTGCTCAATTTTTCTATTTCAACTCCACTTGCCACCCCTTATCATCGTTTCCCATGGGCACGCTCTATTATGGCGACAACCTTGATATTCTTCGCCGCTATCCAACGCAAAAGCCCGTTGCTTTACAGCCACAGCGTCAAATCACATTCACTCCCCCAGTCGGACAAAAGATTTGCTCTCCTCAGTAAAATGCAGACACAGTTCAATTCTCATCCGGATGCCAAATCTCAAATCGAAGATTTTTTAAGGGGCAAAACTCCGGCTGAAAACAAGGACGCAGGGGAAAACAAAACGTCCTGATTCCCGCATGATTTTTAAAATTTGCACTCCCCGTAATAGACTTTCAGAAGTTGAGGAGAATGTTGCTATCGCGATTGCAAAGGTAGCTTATTTCATTAGCCCAAAAATCGTTCAGCGAATTGCAGAATTGAATTGCCAATGGCATGATGACTTTGAGCGTGACTTTGGAGAAAAGGTCCCAGCTTCTTATTATTTTTATCAGGGCTCGGCTTGCGTTTTTCCCGGAGTGCGCCGACGAGCCAGCAAAGATGAGCGAGAGTTAAAGCTGAAACAATATCATAATTCTGTCGCAGCGATATTTGATGATAATGTGTTTCCTCGCCATTTATGGTGCTTTCTCTGCACCGGAAGGCCATATTCTGGGCCTCTTTGGAAAAGCTCCGGTTTAGGGAAATTTGAATTGGCGCATGTTTTACCTCACAAAACCTATGAGCATTCAGGAGTGAAGGATTGGTTCATGAACATGCCGGAAAGCGAGCCGTTTCACGGCCTTTTTTCCTGTGCTGCGAACGTGATACTGCTTCCAAAAGGGATGGCGAAACCTACAGATGGAACCGCAGGTATACGCGCTGCCGTCTTCAATCGATATTTTTATCTATACGGTTCAATTCATTCGGGTGGATTTAGCGGCTTCTCATTGCCGGACAGAGTGAAATGGTTTGATAGACTGGAATGGAATGACCCAGTCGAGCCAGAGGATTGGGAATTGCGAATCGAAAAGCTTGATGCTTATAGAAGAAAAAAACTTTCAGGCTTGCTGAAAACCATAGCGGAACCCGGGAAGCGCTGATGACGTGGGTGTTCACGATCAGGCGGGTTGGCCACAGTTGATCATCCATGGGATATCGAAGCGGTCAACGAGCATGCCGAAGCGGACGGCCCAGAAGGTTTTCTGAAGCGGCATGGTCACGGTCCCGTTTTCCGCCAAGGCATTGAATATGCGTTCGGCCTCGGCCGGGTCCGTGAGGCCGATGTTTACAAAGCAGCCGGCTGGCTTTTGATAGCGTTCCGGGGGAGCGTCGGAGCCCATCAATTCCTGGCTGCCCACCCGCAGGGTGACATGCAGGATTTTCTTGCGCCAGGCATCCGGCACGGGAAATTCGGCGGGCATGCTTTCGAAGGTCATCATGTTTTCAATTTTGCCGCGCAGGGTTTGTTCATAGAACTTGAACGCTGCCTCGCATTGGCCGTTGAAACTAAGATAGGTGTTTAATTGTAGTTTGGTTGTGTTCATATATTTGGTTGGGTTGGCGTCGATGATGGGTTAGGCGGGAGGGTTGAAGCCGGGTGGCTCGTTTTTATCAGTTACATTCCGCGCCGGATGGCGGCGATACATAGCCAGCAGGATGAATAATCCGGTGAAACTCAGGCCAAGCGACAAGGCGGCAAACCTTGGCACGCGCGCCCGTAGCGCCGCTGAGCCGGTGAAGTAGAGGCCAATCCAGATTGCGGCTGAAATTATCAGTATGGCTGTGATGAGCAGGATCATGCGCCGACGTTGAGACTGGGTGGTGCTACTGAGGCCTGGCAACTTACGGCGTCCGGTAAGCAACTCCCAATAGATCCGGGCAATAGCGTAAAGCAGGGCGAAAAGCAGGAAAGTGGGAAATGTGGCAAAATAGCCGACGAACAAACCGATCACGCCACCACCAACCGCTCCGCCGACTTCGGCCAACATGCCGTGCGAGTGGCAGAGGACGGCACCAGCGACAGTTCCCCCAATGGCTCCGATAAATGCACCTGCCTCAAATGCGGTCATGGGTGTAATGCGGTCTGACGATTAAGAACCAGCCACGCGGAAAGGGGGATGTCAATCTCCGAAAGTCTTTGGGAAATGCTTAGGGGCGGGCAGGGACGGACAAGGACGGGGGTGGGCTCTGGGGTGTTTCATAGACGATAGGCTTGAAGGAGTAGGGCGGAGAGACAGGTTGGGAATTAGCTTCGCTTTTTGCCGAGGATGCTCGCGTGGCTCGCCGCGCGGTGCGCGAAAGTGAAAGGTGGGTTGATCGAGTTACCCAAGGTAGCCCGGGGACGGGCAACCTTGGGCTTTGGGGCGCAACCTCGTTGAGGTTGGTGTGAGGGGGGCACCGCGTGAGGGCCACGCGGAGTACAGCGGTGTTGGGCCGGGACGAACATGGACGGGGATGGGTTCTGGGGCGATTAATATGCAGTAGACGATAGACAATAGGCTTGAAGGAGTGGGACTCAAATGCAGAGTGCGGAATTGGGCAAATTTCAAAATGTAGGAGGCGGAAACGCATGAAGGAGTTGCAAACAAAGGGGGTTGTTGGTGTTTTTTTCGAAAAAAGCTGAGCGACACGAGCGACACGAGCGACATCCACGGGTTTGCGTTTGTGGTGAGATGGACACGATGAACGATATAAAAGTTCGGAGTGCGGGTCCTTCCGGACGGGTCACCGCGGAATGCGGAATTATCCGGATTCACCGCGGAGGTGCTTCCGCACTGGCAATGGGAGTCGCGGAGGTGGGAGAAGGGGGAATGGGATCGACGATCCGCCTTCGCCAAGGCTTCGACGGACAGGCGAGGACGAGGACGAACGGGGACCGGACGGGCATTATGAATGACAAGGTTAAACAAGGTAGCTTAAGGACCCGTGCGGGTGGCTGCCGGGCTTTAAGGTTGGACAAGGTTAGTCAAGGTGGCTTTAAGGATAGACAAGGTAATTTAAGGCAATTTAAGAATCAATTTTTTGTGTCCTTCCGGACGGGTCACCATGGGGAAAGGGAATATACATATATGAGGAGTTTGCAAAAGGGTGGTGTCGCCCCTCCGGGGCTTGGGAGGGGTTGGCGCGGATCCCATGGCTTGCGCCATGTAAATTCTTTCGTGCTTCCGGCACTGGGACGGAAGGCACAGGGTGCAAGCCACAACGAGATGAGTCAAGGTATCGGAAGGTAACCGGAAGGCCAGTTAAGGTATCGGAAGGTTGTTTTTTTATGGGACAAGATTGGTCAAGGTTCTGGCGGACGGCCAAGATGAAAACAAATGGGTTTGGTGAGCAAATGTCGCCAGGTGCCGATTTTGGATTGTCGAGTGGTTTGGCTGGGACCGGGGGGGTCCTTCCGGACGGGTCACCGACGCCGCCCCTTTACGGCAGGCGGGACGCCTACCACTACTTCGGAGGGGCTTCCGCCGCTGCCAAGGCTTCCGGCGTCGCTGGAGCTATGGCGCGACAAGTGCCGCATGGGTCCTGGCGGACAGCCACTCAGGGGACAAAGATTGCCAAGGGGTGGTTCTGCACGGATTATAGGGCAGGTATGCATCTGGCACATTTAAGATTACGCGACTTCCGCAATTATCCGCGGTTGGATGTGGATTTTGCGCCCGGGTTCCAGGTGTTGCTGGGCGATAATGCGCAGGGGAAGACGAATATCCTGGAGGCAATCTATTTGATGGCGACGTTGCGGTCGTTTCGTGGGGTGGGCGGGGCGCAAATGGTGCGGCACGGGCAGAAGGGATATTTCGCGGGGGGCAAGGTGGTGGGACAAGGGGAACGGGAGATCAAGATGTATTGGTCGGCGGCGGAACGGAAACTGAGCGTGGACGGTCAGCCGGTGCGGAAGTTGACGGATTATCTGGGGGTGCTGCGGGTGGTGATTTTTTGCACGGAGGATTTGCAACTGGTCAAAGGGACGGCGCGGAGCCGGCGGCGGTTCGTGGATTTGTTGCTGACGCAGACGCATCCGCTTTACCTGGGATGGTTGCAGCGTTACGCGCAGGCGTTGCGGTCGCGGAATGCGTTGCTGAAGCAGCGGTCGCCGGATGAGGCGGCGCTGGATAGTTTCTCGGGTGAACTGGTGAAGCTGGGGAATGAAATCATCCGGATGCGTCGCGAACTGGCGCCGAAACTTTCGCCGCTGGCGCGCCTGGCGTATCGGCGGATCTCGAATGACGCGGAGGAATTGCGGGTGGAATATCAATCGAGCGTGAAGAGTGATTTTGCGGTGGAGCTGGCGCAATCGCGGGCGCGGGAGCGGACGATGCGGACGACGTTGGTGGGGCCGCATCGGGATGAGGTGCGGTTGTTGTTGAATGACCGCTCCGCCGCGCAGTTCGGGAGCGAGGGGCAGAAGCGGACGCTGGCGATTGCATTGAAGATGGCGCAGGCAGAATATCTGACGGGGATTCATGGGTCGCCGCCGATTTTGTTGATCGATGATGTGATGGGGGAACTGGATGTGAAGCGGCGCAGCGGGTTTTTGCCGTTGCTGGAGCGGGCGCAACATGCGCGCGGGCAGGTGTTCATGACGTGCACGGAGGAGAATTGGCCGCGCGAGTTGGGGCGTGAGTTGCAGCGGTGGGAGGTTAAAGGCGGGGCGATCAAGAAAATTTAGCGAGGCTGAAATCTTGTGCGACTAAAATATCCAGTAATTATTTCGGTGGTGGTGCTGGCGGGCGTGCTGGAGATTTTTTGGGTTCGGCATGTGTGGGAGAATCAGGCCAACCGGCTGGCGGGGCGGGACGTGGCGCTGGGATTGAGTCTGCAATTCTCATCGGACGCGCGATTTCGGGAGTTGCGGGTATTGGGTTATACGGGGCAGGCGGGAATCGTGGGTGTGAACGGGCGATTTACGGTCGGCGGTTCGGTGGCATCGACCAACGATTGGGTGGAGGCGCGGAGGATTGTCATCGCGATGAATCCGCCGGGGCGACTGATTTACAGCGTGGCGGTGAAGCAGAAAATACCGGGGAAATTAAAAGCTAAAAATTAGGAATAAAAAACTTCAAAACGGGAACGAGGAGCCGCCGTCGCCAAAACGGTCAGGGCATCCAGACAACGACGAGGGGGATGAGCGTGAAAACATACTGCGAATTTGCCCGTGAGCCTGAACCACGGCGGCAAAAGTGGACCGTCGAATCCCTACCTGCTTGGGCACATATCTGTTCAGTATGTCTCAACAGTGACCGGCATATTTTTCGTTTTCGGGGCGGGCATCAAGCGGTGGCGTTGGAGCCATTCGCGCATGTGACGTTGGAAGGCATCCATATAGATATAGAAAATGGGAGTCAGGTAGAGGGTGACGAGTTGGGAAAAGAGGAGTCCGCCGACCACGGCGAGGCCCAGGGGACGGCGCGCGCTGTCGCCGACGGCAATGGGGAGCGCGGCCATCAATGCGGAGAGAGTGGTCATCATGATGGGGCGAAAACGGATGAGGCAGCCTTGGAAGATGGCATCGAGCGGGGCCTTGCCTTCGCGGCGTTGCGCTTCGAGCGCGAAATCGATTTGCATGATGGCATTTTTCTTCACGATGCCGATGAGCAGGATGAGGCCGACGAAGGAGTAAACGTTGAGATCAACGCGAAAGATAAGCAGTGTCACCAGCGCGCCGAAGCCGGCCGAGGGAAGGCCGGAGAGAATGGTGATGGGATGAACGAAACTTTCATAGAGGATACCGAGCACCAGGTAGATGACCAGAATGGCCACAACGAGCAGGAGGCCCAAACCGGCAATGGAGGATTGGAAGGCCTGGGCCGTGCCTTGAAAACTGGCGGTGATGGTGGCGGGCAGAATCTGGCGTCCGGCGTCTTGAACTTTGTTGACGACTTCACTGAGCGCGATGCCTTGTTTGACGTTGAAGGAGAGGGTCACGGAGGAAAATTGGCCGACATGGCTGACGGCCTGCGGTCCGACGGTTTCCTTGACCTGACCCAGACCATCAAGCGGGACCAATTGTCCGGTCGAAGAGGTGACATACAAGCGGGACATGGCGTTGGGGTGGCGTTGAAATTGGGGTTCCAATTCGATGAGGACCTTGAACTGGTCCTCGGGCGCATAGATGGTGGAGATCCAGCGCGTGCCGTAGGCATCAAAGAGCGCGTTCTCGATGGTTTGGACATCGACGCCCAAAGTGGAGGACTTGTCGCGGTCAATGACAACGGTGGCCTGCGGGTTTTTAATTTGGAGGTCGCTGGTGACGCCTTCGAGTTCCGGCAGCGAGCGCAATTTGGCTTCGAGCATGGGCGCGTATTTGTAGAGGTCGTCGAGATTCGGGCTCTGGAGGCTGAATTGGTAGAGGCTCTTGGTGAACTGGCCGCCGATGCGGATGGTGGGCGGGTTTTGGAAAAAGATGCGCAAGCCGGGAAGGCCGGTGAGCTTGGCTTGCATTTCGCGGATGACGCCATAGACATCCAGGTTGCGCTCGGAGCGGGGCACCAAATGAAAAAACAAGCGGCCGTAGTTTTGTCCGCCCAAGGCGGCGGCACCCGGTCCGCCGACGCCGGAATAGAACTCGGCGATGTTGGGGTCGTTCTGGAGAATATTGGCGACAATTTTTTGGTTTTGGACCATGGCATCGAAGGAGGTGCCTTGAGCGGCTTCGATAACGCCGAAAGCCTGGCTGGTATCTTCATCGGGGATGAAGCCCTTGGGGATTTTGACGAGCAGATAGCCGGTGGCCAGCAGTGTGACGAGAAAGCTGAGCATCATGATGCGCCGATGATGGAGGGCCCATTGGAGGCTGCGTTCATAATGGTGGAGCATCCAGTCGAAGACGCGTTCCATGGCGTTATAAAGGCGGCTATGCTCGCCCTTGGGGCGGGGCGGGCGGAGGAAGCGGCTGCAAAGCATGGGGGTGAGCGTGAGCGAAATGAAACCGGAGAGCAGGATGGCCACGAAGATGGTGACGGAGAATTCGCGGAACAGCCGGCCCACGATGCCGCCCATGAACAGGAGCGGAATAAAAACGGCGGCGAGCGAGAGCGTCATGGAGACGATGGTGAAACCGATTTCCTGCGAGCCTTTCAAGGCCGCTTCGAACGGTTTCTCGCCGTGTTCCATGTGGCGGACAATGTTTTCCAAAACGACGATGGCGTCGTCCACCACAAAACCGATGCCGAGGGTCATGGCCATCAAGGAGAGATTATCCATGGTGTAGCCGAGCAGATACATGACGGCGAAAGTGCCGATGAGCGACAGCGGCAGGGCGAGACTCGGGATGATGGTGGCCGAGAGATTGCGCAGGAAGAGAAAGATCACGAGGATAACGAGCACCAGGGCGATGAGGATGGTGTATTTCACGTCCTTGACGGAGGAGCGAATGCTTTCCGCGCGGTCGTAGAGAATCCGCAGATGCACCGACGGGGGGAGATAAGTCTCGAATTTGGGAATGAGCGCTTTGATGGCATCGCTGACCTCCACGGTGTTGGCGCCCGGCTGCCGTTGAATGGCGAGAATGAGGGAGCGTTGGTTGCTGGAGTGATCGACGTACCAGGCGGCGGTTTTGTTATCTTCGACACCATCGAGCGTTTGGCCGAGTTCCCCGAGGCGGACCGGCGAGCCGTTGCGATAGGCGACGATGATGTTGCGATAAGGGGCGGCAGTCAGGAGTTGGCCAGTGGCCTGGATGGTGAAGGCCTTGGTTTTGCCATAGAGCGTGCCGAGCGGCGCGTTTACATTGGCGGCGCGGATGGAATTTTCAACCTGATCGATGCCGATGTTGCGGCTGGCGAGAGCATCCGGATCCAGTTGCACGTGCACGGCGTATTTCTGCGAGCCGAAAACATTGACCTGGGCGACGCCGCTGACCATGGAAATGCGCTCGGCCATCATGGTTTCGCCATATTGATCCAGTTGGTAAAGCGGGAGGGTGGGCGAGGTCAGCGCGAGATAGAGGATGGGCTGGTCGGCGGGATTCACCTTTTTGAACGAGGGCGGTTGCGGCATGCCGGGCGGCAGGAGCGGTGTGGCTTGATTGATGGCGGCAAGAATGTCCGGCGGAACATCGTTGATTTTGCGGCGGAGATTGAACTGAAGCGTAATCGCGGTGTTGCCGAGGGAGCTGACCGAACTCATGGAGTCGAGGCCGTCGATGGAGGAGAACTGGCGTTCCAACGGCGTGGCCACGGCCGAGGCCATGGTTTCCGCGCTGGCGCCCGGCAGGTTGGCGGTGACGGAAACGGTGGGGAAATCGACGTTGGGCAAATCGCTGACCGGCAGTTGGCGATAACCCATGATGCCAAAGAGGAGGATGCCGAGCATGACCAGAGTGGTCATGACCGGGCGACGTATGAAAATTTCTGATGGGTTCATGGAGCTTAACGCGGCGCAACGTCGAAGCGGAAGGCTACGATCCGGGGGTTCCGGCCTGGGCGGTGGGCGGTGGTTGGATTTCGACTTTGGTTCCGGGGACGAGGCGCAGTTGGCCGGTGATCACGACTTGTTCGCCCGCGTTCACGCCTTTGTCCACAGCCACAAAATCTTCCCGCCGCTCGCTGACAGTAACGGGGCGTTCCTCCACGGTGAGATCAGATTTGACGATGAAGATCGACTCGCCGTTCTGGCTGTTTTGGACGGCCTGGGTTGGGACCACCACGACATTGGAGCGGACGGTGAGCGTGAGGATGGTGTCCACGAATTCACCGGGCCAGAGCGCTTCATCCGCATTGGTAAAATTGGCACGCAGGAGGATGTTTCCGGTGGTGGTGTCGACGGCATTATTAATGAGGAACAATTCGCCGAACGACGGATGGTCGAGTTGCTGGGGATGGGCGGCCGCCACCGGCAATTTTCCAAGGTTCATGAATTTGCGAATGTCGGGCAAATTTTTTTCGGGAACGGAAAAGTCCACGAACATGGGCTTGATCTGGTTGATGGTGACCAGGATGGTGGTCTGTTTGGCAACCACGTTGCCGGCGTTGATGAGGAGATTGCCGGTGCGGCCATCGATGGGAGAATGAATGGAGCAATAGGAGAGTTGGAGTTTGGCGGACTCGACGGCAGCCGCATCGGCCTGAACGGTGGCTTTGAGCGAGTCGGCATTGGCGAGGGTTTGTTCGTGGACATCGGCGGATTCGATTTTATTCTGGAACAAATCATTGGAGCGGCGCACGTCGATTTCGGCCTTTTTCTCCTGGGCGGTGTCCTTGGCGAGCATGGCTTCCGCCTGATGCAAGGCGGCTTCAAAAGGTGCGGGATCAATCTCGTAGATCAAGTCGCCTGCTTTCACATCGTCGCCCTGTTGGAAGTGGACGCGGGCGAGGGTGCCATCCACCTGGGACCGGACGGCCACGGTGGAGTAGGAGTAGGCGTGGCCGATGGATTGGACCTGGACGGGGACGTTGGTTTGGACAGCCACCGCGACGGTGACGGGGACGGCTTGGGTTTGGCCGGAAGCGCCGGCGGATTTTTGAGAACAGGAAGTCAGCAGCCCAAAACTGAGAAACGACAGAACGACGCAAGCAAAAATTCTGCCGGTAAATGCGGGTGGCGGGGAGGCGAAGCGATGGCCTGTGGCATTTCGATTATTCATGCTGTGATTTCCCGGACAGGCTGGCCGTTCATACCGAAAGAGCCAATGCTTTGGGCGAGACATAAAGTGCGAGGAAGCAGAAGGCAAATGGGGTCCCGCAGGGCAGGGCTGCGCCGAACAAATGTGCGTTTAGCTGATTTGGACACGGGCATAACGGGCTTTCTTTTATTTGCTGCTGTCTTTTTGATGACCACCAGCGATGGAAAAGGTTACCTACGGGAAGGATGGCTGTCAGTAAAACGTTTGAATGGGGGCGGGGGGCTTGTTATCTTGAGACGGATGCGAATTCCTATATCGCCAGATAGATGGACCATTCATTTACCCGCCCGCTGCCAGTGCGAAAAAAAATCTGTAGCCCGAACTTCGCGCGTTGAAGAGCAAATCCACCGCGAATACAATGCAAAGCAATTCGGTTTGAGCCAAGGGCGAACCTTAAGCGGTTCAATTCACTTGGGCAAAGAACTTCCACTCGAGTTTGCCGACAATAATTGCAGAATCCCCAGGCGTCACTCATGGGAGCATTCGCTCCATCCGGCCAATGAGCGCGTCCATATTGCTGGAAGAGAGGCCATGCCTGTTCCTTCAACCGGGCCAGCGTTGCGGGAACCAACCGGCGCAGAAGCTCAAAACGTTTGCGCAGCAGGACGGCGGCCTGGATCTCCAGCTCGGCGGGCGAAAGGCCTGCCAGTGCCGGGCGATCGCCCGCGCGAACGGCGAGTTGCGCGGCCACGCCGGCGGGGTTCACCGCAAATGCGTCGCGCAACGGCCCGTCGCGCAGCAGTCTTCCCAAGGCGGTTATGAAATCAATTTCTGCCACAGACTCGTTTCAGTTTTGCAAGTTCCGCCGCCATGACGGCGGGCTCCGGGAACTTTTCATCCCGCTCCAGAATCACCGACTGGACCGGCGCATAAGCCACCACCGCCTGCGCGAGTTCGATCAGCTCCTCCTGGACATCCTGCGCATGCGCATCGGCATAACGTCCGTTTTCAAATGTATAACCCACAAGGTGAAGCTGCGTAATTCTGCGCGGTTCCAGTTCACGCAGCCAACGGAGCGGCTCGAATGCGTGATTGCGGCTGTTGATGAACAGGTTGGTGACGTCGAGCAACAGCCCGCAATTCGCTGCGGAACACAACTCGTTCAAGAAATCCGTCTCCGAAAGTTCTCCTGCCAAACGCACATGGGAAGTGATGTTTTCCAGGATGATCGGCTTGCGGCAGCGTTCGGAAACTTCGCACGCATGGTCAGCAATGATTTTAACCGACTCACGCGTGGGTGGAACCGGATTCAGATGCCCCAAATCCACTTCCGCCGTTCGTGTAAAAGCCACGTGCTCGCTGACCCAGTCCGGGTTTGCCAGTTCACTGACCCGCGCAAACTGACGCAACCGTTCCTGGTCCAATGGTCCGGGAGTGCCCAGACTCAAACCAAGTCCATGCACAAACAAATGGTAGTTCCGGGAACGCGAAGCCAGTTGCTCCTCGCCCCTTTCAAAGAAATGCTCAGCGGTAATTTCCAGACACTCGAGGCCCGGCGGACCGGAGTCAATCCAAGCCGCGAGCGGTTTGCGATGGCCAACCCCAATCATCATGAGCCACCACATCCCCCACAACCGCCACCGCAGCCTCCTCCACAACCGCCCCCGCTGCTGCAACTGCTGCCGCCGCAACCGTCGCCGCCGCTCGAGCCGCCCCCGCCATTTTGATTGAAGTAATTCGCCCGCAGAATAAAAAAGAATGCGCCGATAATCATCATAAACCCCATGAATTCCCACTTGTGCAATCCTTCGGCAGAACCAATCCAATATCGGAGCGCTCCGACTCCCTCGAACAATGCCAACCCGCCGAAGGTGACCATGGGCGTGTCACGCACCTTGGCACGCACGAACAGAATGAAGATCCAAACGACCAGCAGCCATATGGCATACAGCAACAGAAAATCGGGGCCGGATAGCGTTAGCAGGAAGCCGTGGAAGTCTCCGCCCGCTTCACCCATCAGGATGCCTGTGATTGCGCCAGGATTCATAGCTCCTTTATGCCGGCCAGTTTGCTTCCATCCAAATCAGCGCCTTGTCCAGCACAGGGAAGACCCGCTGGTGCCAGTTGACTGTCTCTGCCTCAGAAAGTTTCCGCGGCTTGCGTTTGAAGTCCAGCAGATCGCGCAGCACCGCGCCATCCAGGTTGAAGGTTTTCTCCAACAGCGGTATGCGCGCCTCAAATTCCCGGGGCACTTCACCCTTGGTCAAACGCAGCATTTCGGAGAGGCGCAAAAACAAAGGCGTGACCGACCGCGCCAAAAACAGGCCATACCCCCGGTTACGCTCATGGGTGACATAAGCATAGACCAAGCGCAGCCGCAGGTTGCGCAAGGCCTGTTCACACAGGAATCGTTCCAGTTGCGGATCCACCTTCACCTCTTTCAACGGGTCCGCCCCATGAAGCACTTCGTAATTGCGTTGGATGCTGAGAAACTTCGGCGCAAAGGCCCGCACGCTCCGTTCAAAGCCGCGCCGCCCCAAAATAAACGGGTCAATCTTCGGGTTGCCGCCGAGGACGCGGGCAATGGCCTGGTGTGCGGCTTCGTTCGACTCATTCAAAACGAGCAGCAGGTTCAGGTCGGAAATGCCTTCGATCAGATTGCCCCGGACAGCGCTGCCGTAGAGACAACAGGAATAAAGATTATCTCCCAACGCCTCCCGCAAGGCTTTCACAACCTCATCCAACATGGACCGGAATTCGCCTCTCATATAAGGGGCAAACTCTCCTGAATAGGTAACCAACGTCAAGACAATATGGATTGCTACAGACCGCGCGCCTTGCCAATTGCTTCAAAAAGTTTGAACCGAGGCACGAGGCTTGTTACGTTGGGACGGATGCGAATTTTATCTGGCATACAACCGTCGGGCGCGCTGCATCTCGGAAACTATTTCGGGATGATGCGACCGGCCATCGAATTGCAGGAGCAGGGCGAGGCATATTATTTCATTGCGAACTATCATTCGATGACGTCGTTGTTCGACGCGGCCGAGCGGCGCAAGAACACGCTCGATGTGGCGCTGGACTTTTTGGCGTGCGGATTGGACCCGAAGAAGTCGGTTTTTTTCCGGCAATCCGACGTGCCGGAGGTGACGGAATTGTCGTGGCTGTTGACGACGTTGACGCCGATGGGGTTGCTCGAACGCGCGCACAGTTACAAGGATAAGGTCGCCAAGGGGATTTCCGCCAATCACGGATTGTTTGCGTATCCGGTGCTGATGGCGGCGGATATTTTAATTTACGATTCCAATGTCGTTCCCGTGGGTCGGGACCAGAAGCAGCACGTGGAGATGACGCGGGACATTGCGAGCAAGTTCAACGAGCAGTATGGGCAGACGTTTGTGATTCCCGAGCCGCGGATTCGCGATGAAGTGGCGCTGGTGCCGGGCACGGACGGGCAGAAGATGAGCAAGAGTTACGGCAATACCATCGAGATTTTTGGCGAGGAGAAGGCGACGCGCAAAAAGATCATGGGCCTGGTGATGGATAGCCGGACGCCGGCCGAACCGAAGCCGGATGCGGAGAAGAATGTGGCGGTTCAATTGCTCAAATTAGTGGCGCCGCCGGAAGTGGCGAAGGATTTTGAAGACCGGTTGCGGACCGGCGGGCTGGGTTACGGCGATCTGAAGAAGGCGTTGTTTGAGAATTATTGGAACTATTTTGCTGATGCCCGCGCCAAGCGGGCCGAGTTGGCGGCGAACCTGGATTATGTGAACGGCGTGCTCAAGGATGGAGCCGCGCGCGCGCGCGCGCTGGCGCAACAGGTCTTGAAACGGGCGAAGGTGGCGAGTGGGTTGGATTGATTTACGTCCGCACTTTTGTCCAGAGCGCTTTGAGGCCGGCCAAGGCGAAGCCCCAGAGAAGGCAGTTGCAAAGGGCGATGAGGAATTGGAAGTAGATGGGCGTGGCTTCACCGGGCCAGAGCCGGCGCAGGAGGAAGCGCGGAGCGGCGAGCGCGTGTTCGACGGCATAGAGGCCAAGGGCGACATGGTCCAGATTCACGGCCTTGGGCGGGATGTGGCTGATGAGAAAAATGACGCCATTGAGCGCCAGGAAAATGAGGTAATAGAGGAGCCCAAACAAAATGACCTGTTTGAGAAAACGGCGGTTCATGAGAGCAATCCCGCGACGCGGATCGCGTGGCTTACATGATTTTCAACTTCGGCAAATCCTGCGAATCGATCAGGCCCACGGGTTCGCGTTTGGCGTTGACGACGATGAGGTCGTCAATGTTGCGTTCGTCAAAAATTTTCAGCGCTTCAGCGGCGAGGGCGTCTTCGCGGACGCTGATGGGATTGCGGGTCATGACGCTTTTGAGCGGCTTGGTGAGGAGGTCGCCATCGAGGGCCATACTGCGGCGGAAATCGCCATCGGTGAAGACGCCGACGATTTTGCCGTTGGCGTTGACCACGCTCAGGCTGCCCGACTTGGCGCGGGTCATCAGGAGCAGGGCTTCCTTGACGGTCATGTTTTCCCGAGCGACGGCGTTGCGGGTGCCGGTGCGCATGATGTCGCCGACCTTGAGCAACATGGCGCGGCCAATGGCTCCGGCGGGATGGTGGCGGGCGTAATCCTTTTGCTTGAACCCGCGCGCTTGGAGCACGGCCATGGCGAGGGCGTCGCCCATGACGAGCGTGACGGTGGTGCTGGACGTGGGTGCGAGATTAAAGGGACAAGCTTCACGGGCTACCTTGACGCTCAGGACGACGTCGCTGTAGCGGGCGAGGGAGGATTTGGGCGCGCCGGTGATGGTGATGATTTTTACGGAGAAACGTTTGAGCGCGGGAACGAGATTGAGGAGTTCCTCCGACTCGCCGGAATAACTCAGGGCGAGGATGAGGTCGCCATCGCTGACGATGCCGAGATCGCCGTGCAAGGCATCGACGCTGTTGAGGACGACGCTGGTGGAGCCGGTGCTGGTAAGTGTGGCGGCAATTTTCCGGCCGATATTGCCGGACTTGCCGATGCCAATGACGACAATTTTGCCGCGGCGGCCAAGGGTGTCGACAATCGTTTCGACGGCCTGGTCGAAAGACCGGTCGAGTTGGGCGCGAACGCCTTTGAGCGCCGCCAATTCCACGTCAAAAACTTCTCGAGCGCGGGCAAGATGACTCATGGAACAAGCCTGCCAACAAGAGGAAGGAGTTGCAAGGCTGGAGCGGAATAACCGATTGCCTTTTCAGGCTTCCTGCATATACTCGGCGCAACAGGATGAGAACCTCCTTCAAATTGTGGCTGTTGCTGCTGGCTGGCGCTGGTTTGCTTGCGATGTCGGCACAGGCGGAAGAGAAGGTCAGCTCTGTCATGACTGCGCTTTCTTCCACTACACTTTCGGGCTACGTCGATACTTCAATCCAATGGAATTTAGGGACGGGTGATGTTCCGGCTGCCTGGGTTCCGGGTGCAAATGGTGGAACGGCGTTGGATGTGTCCGTTGTGCCGGAGCCTTCCACACTTGCGTTGATTGGCTTAGGTGCCGCAGCATTGGTGATTCGCCGTAATCGCCACGAGTCAAACTTCGTCCGCAATTTCCTTTAGCGAGGAATGCGCCGGCTATTCCCCGTTGGGATAGGAGCCGAGGATTTTCACCAAGTTACATTGCTTCTGGAGTTGGACGATGGCGTTGGCGACTTTGCGGTCCTGCACGTGGCCCTCGCAATCGACGAAGAAGAAATATTCCCAGGCTTTGCGTTTGCTGGGGCGGGATTCGATTTTGGTCATGTTCAGCCGGTAACGGCGGAAAGGGGCCAGGGCTTCGTGCAGCGCGCCGACCTTGTGATGAATGCTGAGCATGACGCTGGTGCGGTCCTTGCCGGTGGGTGGGCTGCATTGGCGGCCCAACACGAGGAAGCGGGTGGCATTGGCGGAGTTGTCCTGGATGTCGCTTTCCAAAATGCGCAGGCCATAGCGCTCCGCGGCGAGGGTGCCGGCAATCGCGGCAGAGTTTTTTTCCTTGGCGGCGAATTCGGCGGAGCGGGCATTGGAGGAGGTCTCGATGATTTCAGCGTCGGGCAAATGGTTCTGCACCCAACTGCGGCATTGGGCAAGCGTTTGGGGGTGCGCGTAGAGCTTCTGGATTTGCTCGCGTTTGCAATTGCTGACGAGGCAATGCTGGATGGGCAGAATAATTTGCGCGACGATCTTCAGTTCGCTATCCACAAACATGTCCAGTGTGTGGGTGACGACGCCTTCGGTGGAATTTTCCACGGGCACCACGCCGTAATCGGCACGGTTCCGGGTGACTTCCGAGAAGACATCGGCAATGGTATTCTGGGCGGAATAGCGGAGGCTGGCACCGAAGCGGCGGATGGCCGCTTGATGCGTGAAGGTGGCTTCGGGCCCGAGATAGGCGATGGTCATCGACTTTTCGAGCGAGAGCGCGCTGGACATAACTTCGCGGTAAATGGCGCGGAGCGATTCGTCGGTCATGGGACCGGAGTTCAACTTGCAGATGCGTTGCAGAACGGCCCGTTCGCGGTGGGGGGCGTAAATTTCCTCGCCAGCCTTGAGCTTGATGTTGCCGATTTCCAGAACGTGGCGGGTGCGTTCGTTCAACAACTTGACGATTTGCGCGTCCAGTTTGTCGATGGCTTTGCGATGATCGGGAATGCTCATTCAGGTTTCGGGTTGGCCGCGGGTTCCGCAGCGGCGGCAGTTTTGGCGGCTTCGGCTTCGGCAAGCTGGAGTTGGTCAGGCGGCGCGGTGGCCAGACCGGGATCAGCGGTGAGGAGCGACTCAGGTTTGACGATGGGAATGCGGCGGAGTTCATCCGCGGCGGGCAGGTCTTCCAGAGCGCGCAGGCCGAAATATTCGAGGAAGATGGGAGTGGTGCCGAAGGTCATGGGACGGCCAATGACTTCCGCGCGGCCGACCTGTTCAACCAAACCGCGTTCGACGAGAGTTTGCATCACGCCATCAACGGCCACGCCGCGGACCTGTTCAATTTCGGCGCGGGTGATGGGTTGGCGATACGCAATGATGGCCAGGGTTTCAAGCGCGGGTTGGGAGAGACGAGGCGGCCGGGATTTATGGCCGACCAACGCCTTAAGCCACGGCGCATATTCCGGCTGGCTGACGAATTGCCAGGAGCCAGCCACGCAGGCGAGACGAAAGCTGCGGGCGGCGGTTTCATGCTCGGCCGCCAATTGTTCCAAGGCGGCGGTCAGATCGTCTTCCTTGATTTTCTTGAAGGCCTTGACGGTTTCGTCACCTTCAGCCTGGGAGGCGGCATCGTTCAGAACGTCGCGAAGTTCCCGCGCGCTCATCGGTTTTTGGGCCGAGAAGAGGAGGGATTCCAAAATGAATTTCAGTTCCATGGGTAAATCAAGTGGCGGGTGCCGTTTCCGTTGCGGGGGGCGCCGTGGGCGCCGCAGTTTGGGGTTCGGCGCGGCAAATGTCGATTTCACCGAAGGTTTCGGACTGGGCGGCGACGAGTTGTTTGAGCCGGATCAATTCCAGCAGGGCCAAAAAAGTAACGACCACTTCCGTGCGGCTCATGTCGCCGCTGAACAACTCAGAGAAACGAACGCGCGAACGTTCCGTGATGGCTTTCATGACGTGCTCAATTTTTTCGCTGACGGTCCATTTATCCTCGAAGACATCACGGAGATCATCGCGTTGGTGAACGCGTTTGAGGATGGAGCTTACGGCGTTGAGGAGATCGAAGAGCGAAACATCCGGCTTGCCAGGAGCTTCGGCGGCGAACTCGGGTTTGACGGGCAGGCGGGGGAAAACGTCCTCCTGCCGGGCCTCGAGGGTCTGGAGTTGGGCGGCAGCGTCCTTGAATTTTTTATATTCGACAAGCTGGCGGATGAGTTCCCAACGGGGGTCTTCGCCTTCGTCTTCACCCTCGGTTTGAACCTGCTGGTCGAGGGGCAGCAATTCACGGCTCTTGATATACATGAGCGTGGAGGCCATGACGAGGAATTCGCCGGCGATATCGAGGTCGAGCAGGCGCATGACCTCGATGTATTCGATAAACTGGGTGGCGAGCTGCGTGAGGTTAACATCGTAAATGTCCACCTCCTCCTTTTTAATTAAATAAAGGAGTAAATCGAGCGGGCCTTCGAAGACCTCAAATTTTACTTTGTATTCGGCCATTTATCACCGGCGCACCGCGGGCGTGGAGCCAGGAAGAGAAATTCTAGGCTGGAGGGCAAGGGTTTGCAACGCCAGAACTGGGGCATTTCCGACCGGAAATGACAAAGGATAACCTATTGACAAACTTGGTCTTGGTTCTAAAATTAGAGTGTTCGGGTAGCAGTACGTTTCTTCAGCGGGGTTCCCCACCCCCACCTCCTTGGCGTCTGCTGCCCGAATTTTTCTTTTTGTTCAACTTGACGTTAACCCGCGGTTTCCGTAAGTTTCGCCTCCCCCTTGAGCGGGGGTGTAGCTCAATTGGTTAGAGCGCTGCCCTGTCACGGCAGAGGTTACGGGTTCGAGCCCCGCCACTCCCGCCACTATTTCCTAAGGAAAAGTGAACTCCCCGCTGAAATGGGTCAAATGAAACAGAATGAAACAATTTCAGCCCGTGCAGACCGAGAAAACTCTGTTCTTGGTCCATATGAAACACGGCAAAATTGTTTACAACGCCGATGGCGTCGAATTCTCGATTTATGAAACCAACAAGTCCATTAAGTCCGGCCCAACGAAGTATTGGCTGCTGGAGGACTATTCCACTGGCAAGCGTCGGTTACTGAACAATCAGTCCGAAAAGGCGGCCAAGCGCCGAGTGGATAAAATCCGCCCATCGATGGCCAAAGGGCAGGCCAACCGCATGGCGTTGACCCACGGTCAATGGCAGGAAGTTTGCATGGCCCTGGAAGTCGTCCGAAGTCATGGTTCCAGGGAATCGTTGGGTTCCGCGATCCGGTCATGGTCAGAAAGCGCTGCCATACTGGGTGGGCGGACCACGTTATTCGATGCCGCGAAGTTTTACCTCAGCAACCACACGGGCGACGCACCGCCATTGAAGCACACACGTTTTGCGGACGCAGCCACCATCTACCATACGTTCAAGCTTAAATCCGGGAACTCCGACAGTCACTGTTCCAACATTAAATGTCGCCTTGATCGGCTGGTGAAAGTATTGCCTGCTGGCGTTCTGCTCGACGAACTGACGGCTGGCCAGTTCGAGTCGGCGGCTTCGCAGCTTGGGATTGGAGGTAAAACTTGTAATGAATATAGGCTGGTTCTAAGCAATCTATACAAGTGGGCCGCCAAGCAAAATCCGCCGCTGGTGTCCAAGGACTTCAATCCCGCTAACGAGATGGACCGGCGGAAAGTCCAGCATCAGGAAGTTGAGTATCTGCGCGTCGCAGACCTGAAAAAGATGTTGGCCGGAGTGCAGGCCGAACGTCCGGACTTGCTCCTGCTCATGGTTCTGGTTTGTTTTGCCGGTCTTCGTCCGTCGGAAGCAGTTCGGATTGACTGGGCCGAAATAGGGGTCGATTACATTCGCCTGCCGGGAAAAAAGTCGAAGACGGGATACAGCCGTCAGATTTCGATACCGAATAATTTGAAAAAATGACTGGCTCCGCACCGGCAAGCCGCTGGGCTGGTTTGCGCCACTATCAGCCTCCCGCATATTAATACAGCTGTTTTCCGCGTCTCCGGCGTTCGCCTCAGCCACGATGCGATGCGCCACGGATATCCGAGAGATGTCAGTGACGAGGAACGGGCATTTTGCGCGAGATTTTCAATGCCCTGCGTTACCTCGTGCGGATGGGCGGAGTCTGGCGCATGATGCCGCACGATTTGCCGCCCTGGCACGTGGTTTACCAACAGACCCGGCACTGGATAAAAGCGGGCTGCTTTGAGGCCATGGCCCATGATTTGCGGGCGATTCTGCGCTTGGCCCTGGATCGCAATGCCGAGCCCAGTGCGGCGATTTTGGACAGCAGAACATTGCAATCGACTCCGGAGAGCGGTGGTCGGGCTGGATTTGACGGGCACAAGAAGCGCATGGGATCGAAGGTCCACCTGGCGGTGGATATGCTGGGCCACTTGTTGGCGTTGCGCGTCACTCCCGCCAACGAACAGGACCGGGCGCAGGTGGGCGAATTGGCCAAGGCGGTGCAATTGGCAACGGAAGAAAAAGTAGAAGTCGCTTTCGTGGATCAAGGCTATACGGGCAGCGCGCCCGCCGCAGCGGCGGAGGGAGCGGGCATCCGCTTGGAGGTGGTCAAACATCACCAGGCCAAGCGAGGGTTTGTCCTGTTGCCCCGACGCTGGGTGGTGGAGCGGTCCTTTGCGTGGGCGGCCCGATTTAGAAGGCTGGCCCGGGACTATGAACGGTTGGCCACGACGTTGGCAGGCTATCATTGGCTTGCGTTCGCCATGCTCATGTTGAAAACCTTGTTCAGCAAAAGTGCATAACAGGCTAGGCTACGCGTTGCGCTTAATAAATATCCGTCCACACCCATTTAACCAGAAAAGACCTTTGCAAATTGTCCCCACCCTAATGCAATTTGTCCCCTGACGGAAATGGGGATTCTGCCGCAACATTTGAATATGTCGCTGCGCTTTGACACAAGTTTGTTCAATTTAGAAATGTTTTTGCCAGAAAACGGGGTTTTATTTTCATTAAGTGAAATGAAATTCGGAATTTCCATAAAATAGGCGAGATGTTCGACTTAATCTAATTTCCATAAACTCAATGATTTTGAGAATCAGCTTCCTCTTCCTTACTGAATAAATGTTTGGATTAATAATATGCTGTGTCGGGGCAGTCTTCAACGTGCTCACCGATGCCTCACGCAAAAAGGTGCTGGATCGTAGCCACGATGCGGCGCTTATCAGCCTTTGGTGTAAGGTTGTCGCGTTTACCTGCTATGTGCTCGCGCTCGGTGGGCTGTTTGTTTTGGGGATCAAGCCGAGCCTGCCCGCCATTGGTGGGTCGCTCCATCTGCCGCCGATGGTGGCGTTCATGCTCTACCTGGTCTTGAACGCAGTATTGGAAGGCACAGCCATTCTTTTGAATTTTCGTGCGCTGCAAGTTGCGCCCCTGTCGTTGTGCGCTCCCTTTCTGGCATTGACGCCCGTGTTTTTGCTGCCGGTTGGAAAAATATTTCTACACGAGCCGATTTCGACTGGCATGGTGGTGGGGGTCTTGTTGATCGTCATCGGGTCGTTCGCCATCAATCGGCAATTTTTCGCCAAGGGCTGGCTTGAACCGGCAAAGGCCATCATCCGTGAAAGAGGCAGCCGTTACATGCTGATTGTGGCGTTGTTGTTAACCTGCACGGCTGCGCTTGATAAATGGTTTTTGAAAACTGGTGGCACTGCGGAGTTGTCCGAGAGGATCGCGCGGGCATTCACGTTGTCCATTGGTAAAGGCGTGATGCTTTCGATTTTCTTTGTCGGGTTGACAATGGTACGGCTCGGCGATTGGAAATCTTTCCGTGCCAAGTCCATCGGGTTCGCGCAGGCTGCAACTGGGTTCAGTTGGAACAAAGTCTGGCATGACATTCCAACGTGGTTGGTTTTGGCTGGCGTGTTTGAAGCGACGGTGATGGTGCTGCAGTTGACCGCGCTGCAATTCGCACCCGCCGCAGTTGTTATCAGCATCAAACGCTCGGGTATTTTGTTGGCGTGTCTGGTGGGCTGGTTTTTGTTCAAGGAGCGCGGCATCACCGACCGCGTCATCGGTTCGTTCGTGATGCTGGCGGGCGTGCTGGTTTTTTTCCTGACGAAACCCGACCAACAAGGACAAAGTCAATTTGGTCTGGATGTCGCGCTTGGCATCGCGGCAGTCGCACTGGTTGGCATGACTAGCGCGCTTTATTTAACGCGTAACTGGAGAAAGCCCGCCGTGTCTCCAATAGTGGTGTCGGGCATTAATCCCATTTCCATTATTAAAGGCGGGCCATGAAATTCATCCTCGACATGGTGCATCACAATCCGGGCGAGCCGCTGTTTCAAAGTGCATTTTTGAATCCGGCGCACCTGGTGGACTATGGTTACAACGGACAGGTTTTCAAACACATCAACTGCGTTGCGACGTTCGCTGCTTCCGGCGTGGATGTTTTTCCAGAGGGCTCACCCGACCGTGCATGGCTGGAAGAATTCACGCCACACATTGAGCAGGAAATCGCCGCGGCGAAGGCGCAGGGCTTGAAAGTATTTTACCACATTGACTTGTTTGTCCTGCCGAAGCGGCTGGTAGAACATTTCAAGGCAGAAATCTGTGATCTGCAGACCGGCCGCATTTTGTTGGATCGCCCGAGGACACTGGAACTACATCGGGTCATGTTTGATGAACTCACCGTGCGCTTTCCTCAAGTGGATGGTTACATAATCCGCGTCGGTGAGACGTATTTGTATGACACGCCGTATCATGTCGGCAGTGGGCCGATTCCTCGCCTTGGTCCCGCTTGGACGCCGGAATATTTCTACCAAGAACGGCTCGACGAGAATCCTGCAAAACCGAACTGGTCAGGGGCGCAAACTGAGGCATATGTGAAGCTGATCCGTTTTCTGCGCAACGAGGTGTGCGCCCGTCATGACAAATTCTTGATGTTTCGCACCTGGGACATTTTCCCTGATAAACTGCATGCCCGACTCGATCATTATCTTGAAGTCACCGACCAAATTAAACCGCACGAGAAACTGATCTTTTCCATTAAGCACACCGCACTTGATTTCTGGCGACATGTCAAAGTCAACGAATGTCTCACGCGGGGCAAGCATCCCCAAATCATTGAAGTCCAGTGCCAGCGCGAATACGAAGGCAAAGGTGCATATCCCAATTATGTCATGGACGGTGTCATCAACGGCTTTGAGGAGAACGCAAAAAAGACCGGGCTGAAGGATCTGGCCGCGAATCCCCAAATCAAGGGCATTTTTGGCTGGTCGCGCGGTGGCGGCTGGTATGGGCCTTATTCGCGATGTGAACTCTGGCCCGATTTGAACGCTTATGTGCTCGGCAAGTTCGCGCAAACTCCAACGCGTTCCGAAGGGGAGATTTTTTGTAGTTACGCCCGCGAACGCCTCAAGTTAAAGGGTATGGATGTTAAACGATTCCGTCATCTTTGCCAGCTTTCATCCCAAGCCATCCTGAAGGGACGATACTGCGAAGCATTCGACCGGAGTTTGAATGAATCCATTTTGCCAACGGCATGCTGGATGCGCGATGACCGGCTTGGCGGGCGCACCCAACTGAAGTTGGTGTTTGATTACCTTCACAAGCAAAATCTTTTCAATGAAGCCTTGCAGGAGAAGGCCGAGGCCGTGGCACTATGGGCAAAAATTGAGAAACTGGCCAGCGAGATTGGCTGGCCGGAGGATGAGCTTGGAGGATTTGTAATGGTATCGGCACAATACGGGCATTTGCTTTTCAGCATCGCGCATGCAGGTTGGCGTGCACTCGCCGCGGGTTATGTCGGCGACAGCACAGGCCATTACAATTGCGAAGAAATTCTGGATGCTTCGGAAAGCTATTCGGCTTGCTGGCGCAAATACCAGGTTCTTGCTTCGTCTCCTTTGTGCGCTACGCCTTACAAAGGCCGCTATTTCAGCCTGCCCGGCATGCCACTGGTAGCCGGATTGGACGAGTCCGTGGCGCACTACGAACACTTGGCTCGCAGGGGCAATGGGCACGCTCAAAATCAGCCTGACGGTTGCAAAAATCACTTTGATTCAGCCGCGACAAAAACTGCGGGTGGAAACACCAAGCGTTTTTGAGGTCGTTGCCGTCTGTTCACCATGAAATTTTCTGGCTGGCGTGGTCGGATCGCAGGGCTACGCGCAGCCCAAACTATCGTGGGAGTGGCACTGGTTGAGGTGGTTTTTGCCGGCGTTGTTTTTTATTCGGCTCCGATAACAATGATTTTATGCTCTCAACCGTAATGCTTCGAAGTATAATGCCGTGCCGTCATTATTAAAATCCATGAACCCAGTTCTTGCAAACCTGCTTGATTCCTCATTTAGATTATCTCTGGGGTTGTTCTCCATTCTGCTCGTCTGTCTGGCTGCACCGGTTCGCGCCTCGGGGGCATCAGCGGAGATTGCTTTTTATGTGTCGGCCACTGGCAATGACGTCACCGGAGACGGTTCGATCGGCAATCCATGGCAGACGGTGGCCGGTGCCAGAGACTATATTCGCACCGCCGGTTTGAATACCAACATGCAGGGTGACATTGTTGTCTATCTGCGCGGCGGGCGGTATCAATTGAGTCAGACCTTGGCCTTTACTGATGCGGATTCCGGCGCCAATAGCTTTTATGTAATCTACAAGGCTTTCTCCAATGAAGTGGCCACAATTTCGGGCGGCCTGCCCGTCACCCATTGGTCACCAGTCGCAGGCAAACCTTACTGGGTGGCCTCCGTGCCAACGAATTCGGGTTTTGCGAATTATTTCCGCCAGCTTTACGTGAACGGCATCCGGGCAGAGCGGGCGCATTCGGACTGGATCACGGGCGTCAGTTTTTTCGACGATTCCACCACGACGCAAAGCGTGGATGGCTTGTCCTTCCAAGCGTCGGATTTGAAAAGCTATTCCCAGATCACCGATTTGCGCCTGTTGCATGTCTCGAGTTTCAAAGTAGACGAATTTCCAGTGGTCGGAATCACCACCAACAGCACCAATGGGCTGGTTCAAATGGAATTGCAACAACCCTACTGCCAAATCCGTAATGATTATGGCGGTGGTGACCAGTTTCGCGTGACCAACCAATGGATGTTGGTTCAAGCCTTTGAGGAATTGGATGAGCCAGGGGAGTGGTATCTGAACCGCGCGACCCAGCAGGTGTATTATTACCCGTATTCGTATGAAACGAATATGAATACGGTTCCGGTGTATGCGCCGGCGGTCGAGACGCTGGTCAGTTTGAAAGGAACTTCGACGACAAACAAGGTTCAAAACATCCGGTTTCAAAACCTGATCTTGGAACATGGCAACTGGTTCTTTCCGCAGGATTACTTCATTGGCGGGTCACAGGCGGAAATACTCATGCCGGGAGTGTCCCCCAATGCTACGTTGAGTTCGCAATATGGGTATGAAATGCCCGGCCAGATTGTTCTAAATAACACGAAGAACATTCAGTTCATCGGAAATACCGTCCGGCATCTGGGCAGTTGCGGCATCCATCCTTACAACGGGGCGTTGAACACACTGATTCAGGGCAATATTTTTTATGACCTGACCGGCGCGGCGGTATTGGGAGGTCGCTGGGGCGGGGATGCGGCCATTCTCAATCAGCAGATTTGCACCAATACCATGGTTGCGGACAATATCGTCCGGAATACTGGCGGAGATTTCATGGCGTCCAGCTTGATTAACAACTTGAGCCACTATTCATTCCAAGTGCTCCACAATGACATGGCGGACAGTCAGTATATGGGCTTTCATCAGCGAACCTTTGCGGAGACATTGGATGCAAGTGCCGGCATCGGTGGCACGGTGGTGTCCTTCAACCGCATCTCGCTGGCCAATACCGCCGCGCGGTATGGTGTCGGAGACTGCGCCTGCATTTACAGCTTTGGCGTCTGGCCGGACACCATTTTCCAAGGCAATGACATCAATGGAATTAATTACGCAAAGGGAGAATCTCGGGGCATGATGTTCGACAACGTCAGCTATGGACTCACTGCCAGCAGCAACGTGGTGAGGAACGTCAAGCCTGGGACGACCGGCTATTTTCTTTATACCTCCTTGCCGGGTTATTTGAATCACTTGAATGACAATTATGGAGATGCCACGAAGAACAATTTTAAGGCTGTCACGAATGTCAATTTTCATAACTTTACCGGGGCGTTGCCGGCGGATGCGCAGGGCATTGTTGCCAATGCCGGTTTGGAGGCGGGCTACACGAATTTATTACAGTTTATTAACGCCGGAACAAATCTAGCGCGGGGAAAATCTGTCTGGGCGTCCAGCCAGGCTGGCACGAATACATTGCCAAGTGCGGCCGTTGACTGGGATTATGCCTCCCTCTGGCAACCTGCGGACAACGACACGAACGAGTCCTGGTGGGCAGTGGATCTCGGGGCGTCCTATGCCATCCAAAGAATTGAACTCTCGCCCAATACGGCCACGAATCAACCGGATGCGCGCCGCAATTTTCAAGTGCAGGGTGCCAACAATCCAGGGTTCACGAATGCGACCGTGCTTTCGGAGCAAAACGCCGTCCCGTTTGCGTATCACAGTTTGGGTTTGGCCAATTCCTGGGTCAAATATATCAACAACCCCCAGGGGTTCCGCTATCTGCGCGTCATCAAAACTGCCAGAGGCACGCTGAGTTTTTCCGAATTTCAAGTTCTTGGTTATCCTGCAGATCCGGGAAGCAGAGAGACTTCCCATCGGTAGTAACTATACGTTGGCGAATGATGTTTAAAACGGTCTCATTTGCTGGCCACCAGTGATCTCGATTGGGGCCATGCTTGGTTTCAATGATCAAGTGCATTTCGCCGAGATTTCAAAGCTCGGAGGTTGTAGTCTTCTGTGCGCTTTGATAATTTCAACGGGCACCCTTGGAAATTTATGAAGACCCGCCAAAAAAAAATCGCGCTAATCGGGCTGCCGATTTTACAGTCGGTCAACAACCTGTTGAATGCGGCGGTGGCCCGGCACGCGGAGCAGGTTGGCAACTGGCAGTTCATTTTCAGCGCGCAAGCCACGGTCGAGGCGTTCCGGGCGGTGCGGAAGCTCGACTGCGATGGCGCGATTGTTCGTGTCACTTCGCCCGCGATGCGGTACGAGGCAATGCAAATCCGGTTTCCGATTGTGAACCTTTCCTCGTGGCTGGAAAATTCCGGTGTGCCCACGGTGCGCCCGGACTGGCGGATGCTGGGGCGGATGGCGGCGGAACATTTGCTCGAGAAAGGCTATCGACGGTTCGGCTGTGTCATTGTTCCCGGCGGCTGGTATATCCAGGAACGCTACACGGCCTTTGCGGAAACGCTGCGCGCCCATGGGATAACCGCTTCGTTGTTTCACTTGCGCACAACGCCGCCGGATTCACCGGAGCCCATGGCAAAAGCAGAACGTGCACGGTTCAAAAACTGGGTGCGCGAATTATCCCCGCCGGCCGCAATCGCGTTGATGGATGATTGGGACGCCCCGGTCTTGATGGACGTTTGCCGCGAGGCGGGCTTCCAAATCCCGCGCGACATCGTGATGTTATCCACCGGCATCCACAGTGAAATAATGCCGTTGTGCCATCCGCCATTGAGTGGGGCGCAGGAAGATTTGGAAACCCAAGCGGACTTGACCATAAAATGCCTCGAAGATCAGATCGCCGGAAAAAGGACGGTCGCTGCATTGGTGGTTGTTCCGCCCGTGGGTGTCATCGAACGCGTTTCAACCGCGACTATGGCGATCGAAGATCGTGAAGTGGCGCACGCGGTCGAGTTGATTCGGGCGCATGGCTGCGAGCCGGTCAACGTGGCGGGAATCGCGGCAAGGGTTTCCGTCTGCCGCGCGACCTTGGAGCGGCGCTTTTCACAGGTAATGGGTCTTACACCTCACGAATATCTCCTGCAGCAACGCATCCTGCGAGCGCAGGAATTGCTCGCGGTGATTCCGCCGTTGAGCTTGCAGGCCATCTCGCGGCGATGCGGCATTCCCGACCGGCGGCGACTGAACCGCATTTTCCGGCGCGTCACAGGCAAATCGCCCGCAGCTTTTCGCAAGGCCGCCAAAAAATTGGCCAGAGGCGCAGCTGGATAAATTGAACTCGGTGAGTTGCAAAAAGTCCCCAGTGTCATCGAAGCATTGGCGATCGTTGGTTCCAATCTGATAGTGGAGAAACCGGGCGGCGGCTGACCCGCTGGCCTGCTGGGGTTGACGGTTTTGCTGTTCGTCATGGCAAAAAGTCTTTCCGCCGCACCGCCGGTTATGCCTGCCGCCATAACACGCATTATCATTTCCGACGCTGCGGATGGACCGTGATGAAAAGATACGCCATTTGTTTTTGGCCGGCCGAGGCTGTTGCAAAATGTCCCCGTCGTGCGGCAAAATGTCCTCTTACGATTTTTCCGAACGGATTTATTGTCAGCATCAACCATGAGCGCAAATCAGACCGCAAAGCGAGAAGTATCATGAAACCCAGTTTTATGTCGGAACACAGTAATTTTAAAAATCACCGGTTGCCGGGATCGCCCGCGCCGGCTTTTACGTTGATTGAGCTGCTGGTGGTCATTGCCATCATTGCCATATTGGCATCGATGCTGTTGCCAGCGTTGGCCAAGGCCAAAGAGCGGGCGAAGCGCATTACCTGCGTTAACAACTTGAAGCAGATGGGCGCTGGCTTTGCCATTTACGCCAGTGATTACAATGACTGGATGCCGCCGGTCGGGGAGGGTTCACAAGGTGGTGGTATAACCAATAATCTGCAAATGGGTCACTACTTATTTATCGTTTCGAGTCCTGGTGTTAATGGGATGGCGGTTCCATCCATAATACCCGGCATTAATCACGGATTGCTTTACACCGGCAAAATCATAACCAGCGGCACAATGTTTTATTGTCCCAGCGCCCAACAAGACGACTTGTATGACCTGTATGACTCTTACCTGACACCCGCTGGTCAATGGCCGGCCTATGACAACATTCCTGGGCAAAATGCATTTGTGCGATCCGGCTATATGTATTATCCCATAATGTCGGGGTCCCCTCTCGACGCGAATGGTCTTCACCCGCTTATATCCAAAGCTTCAGAATTAAAATCCTCCATGAGCATCTTGTCAGATTCATTGTGCGTAAATTCCAGGAAGGGCCTCGCTCACTATCAGAATGGCAAGACCGCGCTGATTGCTCTTTTTGGGGATATGCATGTCACTATGACAACAACCCCCGACATCATTGACCCGGCGGTCTGGAGTCCGGCTCCAATTAGTCAGTATAACCCGCAAGCCGCTATAAATGCCCAAACTATTCTCACGCGGTTAAAGCCATGAATAATCATTCATAAATTGCCGGACAATAACCCAGTGAACAGTATAAAAACAGAAATCATCACCATCAAATTGTCGAGCCATAGCCCGAATCGGAGGGCATTGAAACCGGCCTCGGATTGCCAAATCAAAACTCAGAAAATTCGCGTGATAAAAAACCAGCCAATACCATGAAAACAAAAAGACTGCTCCCGCAACACCTCTCCGTTCTGCTGCTGGCCGCCGCGCTGACGGCGAATTCTGTTTGGGCGACCAACGTCATCAAACAAGATACCACCACCATGCAGCCGACCTTGACCGACTGGTCGGCCGCGCCCGGCACGGGGGACATTGGCGAGTTTGATGCCACAATCAGCTCCGGTAACGCTGCTAACTTGACCCTAGGAGGAAATCTTTCCATTGGCGCGCTGCAATTCGACGGCACGCTGAACGGCCCCGTCACCATCGGGGCGGACGGCAATACGCTGACCTTGAACAATGCGGGCACCGATCTTGACGCGTCGGCGGCGAATCAAAACATTAAGATCAATTGCGCCGTTAGTCTGGGTGCCAATCAGACTTGGAATGTGGCCTCCGGGCGAACGCTCACGGTCGGCGGTGTCATCAGTGGCGTCGGCACCTTGACTAAGTCGGGCGCTGGGGCGCTGACCCTGACCAATAACAATACCTTCGCGGGCACCACCACTGTTTCCGGGGGAACGCTGCAACTCAGCCCGCTGGCCTCTTTTGGCACCGTGATCAACAGCACCACCAACATCGTCGTCCAGAATGGCGGTAATTTGTCCGTGACCAACCGTACCGCTATTTTCAGAACGAGCCAGCTCTGGGTGCAAAACGGCGGCACATATACCATTCAGGGCGGTGCTCCTGATGTTGGGTATCTGCAGTTTGACACGGGGGCCACGCTGAACTTTACCGGTCCGTCGGCGGGAGGCATTAATGTTGATTCCCAGGACGGCGCCTTCGGCACCTACAAAACGGTGGTGATGGGGTCGGTGACCGTGCCCGCGAGCAGTGTCAACGGGCTGGTTCTTCGCCCCCTTTTAGGTGGGGCCGTCACCACGCAGACAGTGCAGTTTGACGGCACGGGGACCGGCGCGACGGTTTCGCAGTTCATTTTACAAAATGGGAATACGGGCGTCGGGGGCACCAACACCGTCATCTTTGACATTGCCGATAGTCCGTCGGCGGCGGTGGACATGAACGTCGCGGCATTGAATACCCAGGCTGATGGCACCCGGATACGTCCAATTATCAAACAGGGGACAGGTGTCATGCAGGTCAGCGGTGCTATCCCGGTCAATGGGGTCAATTACGATATGATCGTCAACGGCGGCACGATGATTTTCGCCAACAAAGCCAGTTTTAAGAGTCTGACGGTGAACTCCGGCAATGCGCAGGTGCCGGTGGGTTTTGGCAGCAGCACCCCAGTGAGCGTGACGGCGACAGCGGGCAATACCGCCACCTTTATTGTCGCGGTGCTGAACATCAAAACGAATTTGAGTTGCCCCAGTTTGACTGTCGACAATACCGTTGGCACCAGTTCCGGTTTACAGTTCAACTTTGGCGTGCTGACACCCAGCACCACGGCTGCTCCGCTGGCAGTTCCCAGCGGCGTAAACTTCATTACC
The DNA here is from genome assembly GCA_028293325.1 of Pedosphaera sp. Taxonomy (GTDB): domain Bacteria; phylum Verrucomicrobiota; class Verrucomicrobiia; order Limisphaerales; family Pedosphaeraceae; genus JAQGOT01. The sequence continues at coordinate 39,952 of JAQGPA010000061.1, forward strand.
CCGCCGACGATCACGATTACCGGAACCAGTCTGCCGACGACTACCGGCGATGGTTATCCATTGATCACCTGGGGTTCCGGTCCCTCCACCACGAACGGGATGAACTTGGTGCTGCCATCCTATTTTAGCGGCAGTCTGTCCATCGTAGGCAACACGCTGTACCTGCAAATCAACGCCAGCGCCGCACCCATCTATAGCTGGGGGGGAGGTTCGGGCACTTGGGATGTCAATAACAGTGGCAATACCATCTGGAAAGACACCAACTCAGTCAGCACTTATTATGTAGATACAAACGTGGTTGTCTTCGACAATACTGTCGGTTCGGGCGGCACCGTCACGTTGAACACCATCGTCAATCCGTTCAGTGTGACGGTTACCAACCCAACGGCGGATTACACCATCAGCGGCAGCGGGGCGATTGCGGGTTTCACCGGATTGACCAAGTCGGGTGCTGGGAAGCTGACGTTGGCCACGACGAATAGCTACGCCGGCCTCACTACTATTTCCGGGGGAACACTGCAAATCGGCAACGGCACGGTCGACGGCTCGATTGCCTCCTCCTACACCATCGTGGACGAGGGCACCTTGGCCTTCAACTTGGCGGGTAATCAGACCATCCCATCTAGCCAGGTCATCAGCGGCAGCGGAAACCTGACCAAGTCGGGCGCGGGGACGTTGACCCTGCCCAACGGTAGCTCCTACACGGGCACCACGACCATTTCAGGTGGAACATTGCAACTCTCCCAATCGACGGCCTCCCAAACAAACCCCACCAACTTAAGCGCCAATATCATCGTTCAGAATGGCGGCACTTTGTTAATCACCAATCGCGCCAGTTTCTCCAGAACGAGCCTGCTCAGGGTGCAAGCTGGCGGCACCCTCGCTATTAACGGCTCTGCCCCAAGTTTTGGATATTTGCAGTTTGACACGGGAGCCACGCTGAACTTTCCGCTTCCGGGCGGTGTGCCAGGCTATTACCTGTTTGCGAGCGACGGTGCCTACAATGTCGTGGTGCTGGGATCGGTGACTGTGCCCACAGCTGCTGCCTTTGGGTTTATTCTTGATCCCCTGACCATCGGTGTCGCGAATACCCAGACCGTGCAATTCGACGGCACCGGCACGGGCGCGATGATCTCTCAATTCACTTTTCAAAACGGCAATACGATTTTCGGGGGCAACAACGACACCATCTTCAACATTGCCCACAGTCCGTCGGCAACAGTGGACATGAACGTCTATCAATGGGATACCCAAGGTGACAGCACCCGCATTCGCACGATCACCAAGCAGGGAGCGGGCATCCTGCAAGTCAGCACTAACACTCCGAATAGCGCGAATTACGCCCTGATCGTCAACGGCGGGTCGATGGTTTTCAGTAATTCAGCGAACTTCCAGAGCGTGTCGGTGAACTCCTCCGGCACTCTGGGTGGCATCGGCCCGGTCGGCAACACCACCACGGTTGAGAGCGGTGGCACGGTCTCGCCCGGGACGCCAGCATCGCGCATCGGCACGTTGACGATCGCCAATCTGACCATGAACTCCGGGGCGACGGCGCTATTCGAATTGAACAAGGCCAGTTCCCCGGCCACCAATGATTATCTTGTAGTGAGCGGCGGGCAGAGTATCACCGGCAGCACCCTTACTGTTTCCAATCTTGGCCCGGCTTTGGTCGTGGGCGACAGATTTATATTGTTGAGTCAGCCGACCAGTGGGTTCACCACGGTCAATCTTCCGGCTGGCTACACGTGGGCCAATAATCTGGACGTGGATGGTTCAATTCAGGTGCTGAGTGTCACATCGGTAGCTCCGTCACCGACCAATATCACTTATACCGTCGGCAATAATCAGATGGTCTTGAACTGGCCCGCTGGCCAGGGCTGGGTGCTGCAGGCACAGACCAACAGCTTGAGCGTTGGATTGACCACGAATTGGTTTGATGTGGCCGGGGCCACCCCGCCATTCACTATCAATATTAACCCGGCCAACCCAACGGTTTTCTACCGCCTGAAGTATTGAGATTGGGTAAGTAGTTTGATTGGGTGAGCGGGTGGCGGCGACGCCATCCGCCTTTTCAAATCGCTGGGCGATCAAAATCAAATAACCCAGCATGAGCCGTATGAAATAAGAAGTCGCGCCATCAACCAATCGAGCATCGCCCGAACCGGGAGAAACTCAAATCAGCCCGGATTGTTCCGCTCTAAATTGTAAGACTAATCCGGACGGAAAATTCACCGATGAAAAAAATAAGCAACCTGCCAGTTATTATCGCGGTGTTGTGGCTCACGGTTGGTGTGACATTCGGTGTCGGCCCCAATGCTTTCTACCTTTCCCCTGGCGGGAGTGATGTGACGGGAGATGGTTCATTGGGTAACCCGTGGCAGAGTGTGGGGCAGGCGCGGGATTACATCCGGAGTACGAAGGCGAACACGAACCTGCAGGCCGACCTGAC